>NZ_JBHVHF010000223.1:0-13856 GCF_042800315.1 Streptomyces sp. NPDC057638 | reverse complement strand
CGCCGGTTCCCCGCCGGCGGGACCTCTCCGTACCGCCGTCCGGGCTCAGCGCTCGCGGATCATGAACGCGCGGACGAGATGGGGTGAGGCGGGCACCCAGACACCCGTCGGATACGTCTCGAACTCGCCGGTCTCGGCGCACTCCGGCGACTGGTAGGTGGTGATCTGGCGGCCGGTCCGGTTGACGAGGGAGCGGGCGGAGGTGCCCGGCGGGAGCGGAAGACAGCTGTCGGTCTCCTCCGTCTCGTACAGCTCATGACGGGTGCGGGTGCCCCGGAAGTCCTCCCCCGACCAGAGGCAGAGCGCGCCCGGCGGGCAGCCACCGGGCCGGGCGGTGGGCGCGGTCGGGACGGACGGCGCGGCGCTCGCGGTGGTGGCGAGCGGGACGGGCAGCAGCGCGGCGGCCATGGACAGGGCTGCGGCGGTGACGGCGGTACGCATGGGAGCGGGCCTCCTGGGATCGGCGTGCGGCGAGCGCCGACCGGGTGATCGGCTCATCGGGTGATCGCACACCCTGGCGCGCCGCGCGGGCCGCGTCCCCGGTTCCGTACCGCGATCACCCCGACGAGTGAAGCCCGCAACCGGGCACGTCCGGAACGGGGCACGTCCGGAACGGGCGAAGGGCGGGCCCGCGCACAGGGTGCGGACCCGCCCTTCCCGGACGGCGGGGTCGCTCCGGAGGGGACGGCGGACGGGGCGGTGCCCCGGGGCACTCCGGAGAGGTCGTGGCTAGATGTGGGCCGCGCCCGCGCCCGCCTGCGCGTTCTCCCCGCGCTTGGTCAGCAGCGCCACGAGGATCGCCACGGCCGCGACGCCCGCCGCCACCAGCGAGGCCAGGCTCATGCCCGACATGAAGGTGTCGTGCGCGACATCGGAGATCTTCCCGGCGATCTCCGGGGACGTGCCCGGCTGGACCGGCGCCAGGCCCACCTGGACCAGTTCGGCCGACGCGTCGAGCTGCTCCGGCGAGAGCGGCGGGAGTCCGGCCTCGGTCCAGTTGCCCTGGAGGTCGCTGTCGACCTTGGAGGCCATGACCGCGCCGAGTACCGCCGTACCCAGCGCGCCACCGATCTGCATCGCGGCCTGCTGGAGACCGCCCGCGACACCGGAGAGCTCCATCGGCGCGTTGCCGACGATGACCTCGGTGGCACCGACCATGACCGGCGCGAGGCCCAGCCCCAGGAGGGCGAACCAGATCGACATGACCGGGCTGCTGGTGCCGGGGGTCAGGGTGGACATACCGAACATCGCCAGCGAGGTCAGCGCCATACCGCCCGCCAGCGGGATACGCGGTCCGACCTTGGTGATCAGGACACCGGCCAGCGGCGAGCCGACGATCATCATTCCGGTCAGCGGCAGGAGGTGCAGACCCGCGTCGATCGGGCTCATGCCGTGGACGTGCTGGAGATAGAAGGTGACGAAGAAGAGCCCGCCCATGAAGGCGATGGCCATCAGCACCATCAGCACCGTGCCCGCGGCGAGGGGGACGGAACGGAAGAGCTTCAGCGGGATCAGCGGCTCGGCGACCCGGTTCTCCCAGACGGCGAAGAGCGCGAAGCAGACCAGCGCCAGCGCGATGAAGCCCCAGGTGGTGCCGGAGCCCCAGCCCCACTCGGGCGCCTTGATCAGGGCCCACACCAGGAAGAACATCGCGCCCGAGAGCAGCGCGATGCCGGGGATGTCGAACGAGCGGGGGGCGTTCTCCGCGCGGTGGTCCCTGAGGATCACCACACCGAGGATGACCGCGACCACGCCCACCGGGACGTTGATGTAGAAGACGGACTGCCAGCTGACGTGCTCGACCAGCAGACCACCGAGGATCGGGCCACCGGCGGTGGAGGCACCGATGACCATGCCCCAGATACCGATCGCCATGTTCAGCTTCTCGGCGGGGAAGGTGGCGCGCAGCAGACCGAGCGCGGCGGGCATCAGCAGCGCGCCGAACAGGCCCTGGGTGACCCGGAAGGTGACCAGCATCGCGATGCTGTCGGAGAGCCCGATGGCGGCGGAGGAGGCGGCGAAGCCGACCACGCCTATGAGGAAGGTCTGCCGGTGGCCGAAGCGGTCACCGAGCTTGCCGGCGGTGATCAGGGCCACCGCGAGGGCGAGGAAGTAGCCGTTGGTGATCCACTGGACCTCGGCGAACGTCGCCTTGAGGTCGGTGGCGATAACAGGGTTGGCGATGGCCACGATCGTGCCATCGAGGGCGACCATCATGACGCCGATCGCGACGGCGAAGAGGGTCAGCCACGGGTGGCCGCGGAGTCCTTGTGCTGGGGCTGGGTCCGTATCACCGGGGCGCGCCGGGTCCCGGGGAGCTTTCTCGACGGTGGTCTGACTGGTCATACGAGGAGGTTAATGTCAGCGACTGACAGTTGACAAACCATTTCAGTCGCAAGTAACTGTCATATCGCCCGCCGGTAACCTGAGCGGCGCCGGGCGCGACCCGGCAGACCGGCCGACCACCCAGAGGACCCCTCTTGACCGACCCCCGTGCGACCCCCGCACCAGACGGGCCGCGCGAACCCGCCGGCGGACTGCGCGAACGCAAGAAGCAGCGCACCCGCGACGCCCTCGTCCGGGCCGCCCTCGAACTCTTTATCGAACAAGGATACGAACGAACGACGGTCGACGAAATCGCGGCGGCCGTCGAGGTCTCCCAGCGCACCTTCTTCCGCTACTTCGCCAGCAAGGAGGAGGTCGCCTTCGCCATCCAGGACCTGGTCGAGTGGCACTTCGTCACCTCCCTGCGCCAGCGGCCCGCCGACGAGGGCCCCGTCCAGGCGATGCGCAACGCCGTCCTCGCGTCCTGGGACACCATCGGCGAGGCCATCGGGGAGATCGTGCCCGTCGAAACCCATATCCGCGGCTTTCTGATGATCGAGTCCACGCCCGCGCTCCTCGCGGCGCATCTGCGGCGCTCCGCCGAGGTGGAGGACTCCATCGCCCGCCTGGTCGCCGAACGCGAGGGCGTCGACATCACGGCGGATCCCAGGCCACGGGTGCTGGTGGCGGCGTTCGCGGGGGCGATGCGGGTGGCGGGGACGCTGTGGGCGAAGGGCGAGGACTGGTCGCCGGAGCGGTTGCGGGAGCTGACGGCGTGGTACGTCGACGGCCTCGTCCCCGCCCTCACCGACCCCTGGCACCCCTGACCCCCGCGGGCCGGTACCTGGGCGTGGAGCTCCCCCGCGCCCACGCCCGAGTCCTGGGCTTGCGGACCCCCGGCCGAAGGCTTGGGGAGGGGGACGCGGCGTGGCTGGTGGCGCGGGGCCGGGGGGCGCGGGCGCGATCGTATGGTGGGGGCAGTGACTTCCTCAGGCCCGCCCGGCGCGCACAGAACCCGCACCCGCACCGCCCTCGCCCTCCTCGCCGCCCTCCTCCTGCTCACCACCACCGGCTGGACCTCCATCCGCACGCCCTCCCCCACGGCCGATCCGCTGCGCGCCGAACTGACGGCCTGGCACCTGGCCAGGACCGGCCCCCGCGCGGACGCCCCGCCGCACCGGGTCGCCCTGTTCTTCGCCCGTCTCGGTCCGCACCAGCGCGCCCGTCTCGCCGCGCGCTTCCCCCTCGTGGTCGGCAATCTCCACGGCGCGCCCACCGCCCTGCGCTACCGCGCCAACCGCACCGCCCTGACCCGGGCGCTCCAGCGGGAGCGCCACCGCGCGGCGACCGCGCGGCTCAGTGCGGACGGCCGTCAGGAGACGGTGCGCCGGATCCACCGGCTGCGGGCGCTGACCCGGCCGGGCCGTCAGATCCTCGCCTTCGATCCGGCGGGTGCCGGGCGGGTGGTGGAGGTCCTGGGCGATCTGGACCGGGCCGAGCGGGTCTCCGTCGTGGTCCCGGGTGTGGGTACCGGTCTGCTCACCTTCGAACGCAGTGCCCGCCGTTACTCGGCTCCGCTGGGCATGGCCCGTTCGCTGTTCGCGGCGCAGCGGGCCCTGCGCGGCGGCGGGGCGTCCCGTCTCCGTACCGCCGTGGTGGCGTGGGCGGACTACACCGCGCCGCGGGGGGTGGGGATGGACTCGGTGACGGGCCGTCTCGCGGCGGCGGGGGCGCGGCGGCTGGCCGCGTTCGCCGAAGCGCTGCCCGGGGTGTCGGCGGTGGCGCTGTTCTGCCACAGCTATGGCTCGGTGGTCTGCGGGGTCGCGGCGCGGTCGCTGCCGTCCCGGGTGACGGATATCGCGGTGGCCGGGAGCCCGGGGATGCGCGCCGGGCATGTCTCCGAGCTGGGCGGGCGGGCCCGGGTGTGGGCGGTGCGCGACGGCAGCGACTGGATCGCCGACGTACCGCATCTGGAGGTCGGCGGGCTGGGGCACGGCGCGGACCCGGTGGCGCCGGAGTTCGGGGCCCGGGTGGTGTCGGCGACGGGCGCCCTCGGCCACAGTGGGTATTTCGAGCCAGGGACCGAAACCGTACGTAACTTCGCGGCACTGGGGGTGGGGGCGTACCGTGCGGTGCGCTGTGTCGGCGGTGATGACCGGTGCCGCCGCGATATCTCCGGGGAAGCGGTTGCCTGACGCGCGTAGAACTTGGTGAACAGTGGATGACCCCAGAGGGGCGACGTGCGCGCGCCCGCCCCCTACGATGAGGCGTATGGGTGATGTACTGGCCGGAATTCACGCCGCATGGGAGTTCGATTCTGAATCCGTGCTCATCCGCTACTCCCGGGGACACCGCACGCCCAAGCTCTTCCAGGCGCTCCGTGAACGCCGCATCCCCCACTCGGCGTTGTCATCGGTGACCGTCACCCCGGGCCGGCGGGGGACGGTGGTGCTGCGCGCGGCACCCCGGTCCGGCGCGGATCCGCTGATGGACGCGGCGGCGGGACAGCTACGGGAGGAGAGTGATCCCTACCGGCTCCTCCTCCCCGGTGACCAGGCGGAACAGGCGGAGCTCTATGCGCGGGAGCTGCGTTCCTCGCTGCCCCCGGACGCCGATCGCCGGGCCACCCGGTACGCCGTGGAGGCGCCGACCGCGCCGCTGAACTTCAAGGCGTACGACGGCAGGGCGTCCTTCGACGGGGAGCGGGTGGACTTCCGCTGGTCGCGTACGGGGGCCTCGTCGGCGAAGTGGAAGGCGGGCGACCAGAGCTTCGCGATCGGCGAGCTGAGCGGGGTCGAGTGGCGGACCCCGGAGGGCGTCGAGGGGTATCTGCGGCTCCTGCGGCGGGTGGAGGACGGCCCGTCGGAGGAGGTGGACAAGGATCCGGCCACGGTGCTCTTCGGTGGCAGGAGCGGCCCGGTCCATGAGTCGCTGCCGTTCGCGGCGGCGGTGCTCGCCTCGGTCCGTACCTCGTCGGCGGCCTCCGGCGCCCCGGCCCACCATCTGTCCCGGGCGTCCCGCCGGGACCCGGCGGACATCGCGGACCGGATACGCCACCTCGGCGAACTTCATCTGGCGGGTCTGGTGACGGACGCGGAGTTCAGCTCGAAGAAGGCCGAACTGCTGGCCGAGCTCTGACCCCGGGCCCGGCGAAACGGTGTCCGGCGAAACGGTGTCCGGCCCGGGAGGAATCCCCCGCGCCGGACACCGGCCCCGCGCCGCGCTACTCCCGCCCGGCGCTCGTCAGTGACATGTCGGCGTAGCGGTCGCCCGCCACCTGGGCCGCGATGGGCTCCAGGGCCGCCAGTTCCTCCTCCGTGAGGATCAGCCGGGTCGCCGCCACGTTCTCCCGCAGCCGGGTGGCCTTGCGGGTGCCGGGGATCGGGATCACCGCCAGGGGGGCGTGCACCTGGGCGCGCTGCTGCACCCAGGCGAGCGCGACCTGGCCCACGGTGGCGTCGCGGTTCCGGGCGATGGTCCGCAGCGGTTCCAGCAGGGCCGCGTTGGCGTGCGCGTTGGCGCCGGTGAAGCGGGGCTGGGTGGTGCGGTAGTCCCGCTGCGACAGCTCCGCCGCCGCGTCGGTGAACGCGCCGGTCAGAAAGCCCCGGCCGAGCGGCGAGTAGGGCACGAAGGCGACTCCCAGCTCCCGTGCCGCGTCCACCGCGCTCAGCCTGCCCTGCTCCACGTCCCGGCTGAAGAGCGACCACTCCGACTGGAGCGCCGCGATCGGGTGGACGGCGTGCGCCTCCCGCAGCTCGGACCCGGTGACCTCGCTGAGTCCCAGGTGACGCACCTTGCCCGCGGCGACCAGTTCGGCCATCGCGCCCACGGACTCGGCGAGCGGCACGGCCGGGTCGCGCCGGTGCATGTAGTAGAGGTCGATGGTGTCGATGCCGAGCCTGCGCAGGCTGGCGTCGACGGCGCCGCGGATATAGGCCGGATCGTTGCGTACGCCGCGGATCGAGTCGTCGTCGCCGCGTTCGACGGCGAACTTGGTGGCGAGGACGATCCGGTCCCGGTGGGTCTGGACGAAGGGGGCGAGGAACTCCTCGTTGGCGCCCCTGCCGTACATGTCGGCGGTGTCGAAGAGGGTGACCCCGGCGTCCAGTGCCGTCTCCAGGGTCTCCCGCGCGGCCTTCTCGTCGGTCGTGCCGTAGAACTCGCTCATGCCCATGCAGCCGAGACCCTGGACCCCGACCAGGGGTCCGTCGGTGCCGAGCCGCACCTGGGCGATGGGCTCCTCGGTGGTACGCGTGTGCTGTGTCATGCGGGGTCGGCCCTCTCCTCCACCCTCGCTGGGGTGGTGGTCTCCGCCCTCTCCAGGGCGTCCGAATAGAAGTCGATCTTGTAGTCGAGTACCGCGAGCGTGTCCCGGAGCTCGGCGATGCGCTCCAGGACATCGACGCGGGTGCGCACCAGCAGGTCGCGGCGCGCGCTGACCGTCCGCTCCCCCTGCCGTACCAGCTCGGCGAAGCGGACCATGTCCGCCACCGGCATCCCGGTGAGCCGCAGCTTGCCGACGAGGTCCAGCCACTCCAGGTCGCGGTCGGTGAACCGGCGCTGCCCGGTGTGGGACCGGTCGACGTGCGGCATCAGCCCGATCCGCTCGTACCAGCGCAGGGTGTGCGCGCTGAGCCCGGTGCGGGCGGCCACCTCACTGATCGTGTACGGCTCCCGCCCGCCGGGGCGGGGCGGCTCGCCGGTCTCCTCACACACGGGGGTGCTCTCGATCAGCGTCATGCCCTCCACGCTAGAACCCTGGAGTGCACTCCAAGCAAGCGTTCCTCGCCCACCCGGCCGGAGCGCGCCCCCGTCCCCCGCCTCCGTGCGCCCTCCCCCACCGGAACCGCCCACCGGGGCCATACGTACGGCGCCGTCCACCAGCCCCCGCCCGCCGGCCCCCGCGCCGCACAGCACTAGGCTCGGTCCCATGCAGAGCCTGGCGATCATCGAGAACTGGCCGGTCCCGACCGCCGCCGCGGCCGTCGTCCGCGCCGACGGCACCCTCGCGGGGTCCCACGGTCCGGTCGAGCACCGTTTCCCGCTGGCCTCGGTCACCAAGCCGCTCGCCGCGTACGCGGTGCTGGTGGCGTACGAGGAGGGCGCGGTCGAGCTGGACGAACCGGCGGGCCCCGGCGGCTCCACCGTGCGCCATCTGCTGGCCCACACCTCCGGTCTGGCCTACGACGAGCACCGTCAGACCTACCAGCCGGGCACCCGCCGTACGTACTCCAACGCGGGCTTCGAGGTCCTCGCCGACCATGTCGCGCGGGCCACCGAGATCCCGTTCGACCGGTATCTGCACCAGGCCGTGCTGGAGCCGCTGGGGATGGCGGCGACCGAGCTGCGCGGCTCGGCGGCGAAGGACGGGATCTCGACCGTGGCGGATCTGACCCGGTTCGCGGCCGAACTCCAGGCGCCGCGGCTGCTGCACCCGGCGACGGTGGCGGAGGCGACCTCGGTGGTCCACCCCGGTCTCGACGGGCTGCTCCCCGGCTACGGCCGCCAGCGCCCCAACGACTGGGGCCTCGGCTTCGAACTGCGCGACGGCAAGGCGCCGCACTGGACCGGCGCCTCCTCCGGCCCGCGCACCTTCGGCCACTTCGGCCAGTCGGGCACCTTCCTGTGGGTGGACCCGGACGCGGGCGCGGCCTGTGTCGCCCTGACCGACCGGGCCTTCGGCCCCTGGGCGATCGAGGCATGGCCCCCGTTCACCGACGCGGTCCTCGCGGAGCTGCGCGGCTGAACCCCCGCACGCCCGGCCGTCCGCACCCGCACGCCCGCGTTCCCGTACCCGCTGACGGATACGGGAACGCCAACCCCGTTCCCGTACATACGAGGGCTACGGCGCCGCCGACACCGTCAGCACCTCGGCGCCCTCCGCGCCCCCGGCCAGCACCAGCGGACCGGCCGGACCGGTCAGGCGCGCCGCGTCGCCCGTCGCGAGGTCCTCGCCCAGCAGCCGGGCCGTGCCGCGCACCACCTGGAGGTGGACCCAGGGCGCGGCGGGCGCCTCGGCGCGCGCGCCGGGCGCGAGACGGTGGACGCGCAGGACCGCGCCCGCGCCGGGCAGCGGGAAGGGGACGCCGTCGCCCAGGGCGCGGACCACGTCGTACGCGGGTGAGCCGCCCGCCGCCAGCGGGGCGAGCCACATCTGGACGAAGACCAGGGGCGCCGTGCCGTCGTTGCGTTCGACGTGGCGCACCCCGGAGGCGGCGTTCAGCCGCTGGACGTCGCCGGGGCGGACCACGGTGGCATGGCCGGTGGAGTCACGGTGGGTCAGTTCGCCCTCGACCACCCAGGTGACGATCTCCGTGTCGCGGTGGGGGTGCTCCTCGAACCCGGCGCCGGGATCGAGGTGTTCCTCGTTGCTGGCGATCAGCGCGCCGAAGCGCAGATTGTCCGGGTCGTAGTGCGCCCCGAAGGAGAAGGAGTGCAGGGTGGTGATGCCCGCGCCGGGCTCACCACCCCGGTAGCGCTGCGCCGCTCGGCGTATGTCCGTCACGCCCTCACCGTAAGCCCGCGCGCGACCTGCCGGGGCCGGGGGCCCGGCCGTGAGGATCGGCCGTGGGATAAGGCAGTCTTGTGCACGTGCCCGAACCTGCGATGAACGACGCCCATCCGCACTCCGCGACCCTGCGTCGCCTGGAGCGCTCCTCCGGCCGTCTCGCCGCCAGCGCCATCGCGCGGATGGACGAGACGCTCCCCTGGTACCGGGCGATGCCCCCCGAGAACCGTTCCTGGATCGGACTGGTGGCACAGGCCGGTATCGCCGCGTTCACCGAGTGGTTCCGGCACCCGGAGACCCCGCAGGCGATCTCGACCGACGTCTTCGGCACGGCGCCGCGCGAGCTGACCCGGGCCATCACGCTCCGTCAGACCGTGGAGATGGTGCGCACCACCATCGAGGTTATGGAGTCGGCGATCGACGAGGTCGCGGCGCCCGGCGACGAGTCGGTGCTGCGGGAGGCGCTGCTGGTGTACGCGCGGGAGATCGCGTTCGCCACGGCGCAGGTGTACGCGCAGGCGGCGGAGGCCCGGGGCGCCTGGGACGCCCGGCTGGAGTCGCTGGTGGTCAACGCGGTCCTCTCCGGCGAGGCCGACGAGGGCGCGGTCTCCCGGGCCGCCGCGCTGGGCTGGAACTCGCCGGACCAGGTCTGTGTCATCCTCGGCACCGCGCCCGACGGGGACAGCGAACTGACGGTGGAGGCGATCCGCCGCGCCGCCCGGCACGCCAAGATCCAGGTGCTGACGGGGGTGCTCGGGGACCGTCTGGTGGTGATCGCGGGCGGCAGCGACAACCCGCTCCATGTGGCGAAGGCGCTGATCGGTCCGTACGCGGCCGGTCCCGTGGTGGCCGGTCCCGTCGTCCCCGACCTGCTGGCGGCCACGCGCTCGGCGCAGGCCGCCGCCGCCGGACTGAAGGCGTGCGCGGCCTGGCAGGACGCGCCGCGCCCGGTGCTGGCGGACGATCTTCTGCCGGAGCGCGCCATCGCCGCCGATCCGGCCGCGCGCGAGCAGTTGGTGGAGGAGATCTACAGACCGCTGGAGGAAGCGGGCTCGGCCCTCCTGGAAACCCTCAGCGTCTATCTGGAACAAGCCAGCAGTCTGGAGGGTGCGGCGCGTATGTTGTTTGTTCACCCCAACACCGTGCGCTACCGGCTTCGACGTGTGACAGACGTCACCGGATGGTCACCCTCCGATGTCCGCTCCGCGTTCACGCTGCGGATCGCGCTCATCCTCGGGCGCTTGGCCGAGGGAGATTCCCAGACCTAGACTTTTGTTGGACACCAACAATTCCCCTGACGGTTCTTGGTCCCTGTCCCCACGGGCGTCTGGCCCGGTCCACAAGAGAGAGTGTGAGAGTGCTCGTACTCGTCGCCCCCGGCCAAGGCGCTCAGACGCCCGGCTTTCTGACTCCCTGGCTCGACCTCCCCGGCCTCTCCGACACGCTCCGTGACTGGTCCGCCGCGGTGGATCTGGACCTCGTCCACTACGGCACCAAGGCGGACGCGGACGAGATCCGGGACACCGCCGTGGCCCAGCCGCTGCTGGTCGCGGCCGGTCTGCTGGCCTCGGCCGCGCTGGGGCCCGAGGTGCGCCCGGACGCCGTCGCCGGTCACAGCGTCGGTGAGATCACCGCCGCCGCCTTCGCGGGGGTCCTGGACGAGACCGAGGCGCTGCGTTTCGTACGGACCCGTGGGCTCGCGATGGCGGAGGCCGCCGCGGTGACCGAGACCGGGATGTCCGCCGTCCTCGGCGGTGACCCGGAGCAGGTCCTGGCGCATCTGGAGCGACTGGGACTGACCGCGGCCAATGTGAACGGCGCGGGCCAGATCGTGGCGGCGGGCACCGCCGAGCAGCTCGCGGCGCTCGCCGCGGACAAGCCCGAGAAGGCGCGGGTCATCGCGCTGAAGGTGGCGGGCGCCTTCCACACCACGCATATGGCCCCGGCCGTGTCGGTGCTGGAGGCCACGGCGCACGGGCTCGCCCCGCGCGACCCGTCACTGCGGTACGTCTCGAACCGCGACGGCAAGGTGGTCTTCAGTGGCACCGAGATCGTCGACCGGCTGGTCGGCCAGGTCGCCAACCCGGTCCGCTGGGACCTGTGCATGGAGACCTTCCGGGAGCTGGGCGTCACCGCCCTGCTGGAGGTCTGCCCCGGCGGCACCCTCACCGGTATCGCCAAGCGCGCCCTGCCCGGGGTGAAGACCCTGGCCCTGAAGACCCCCGCCGACCTCGACGCCGCCCGCGAGCTGGTGGCGGAGCACACGACCGGCTGACCCGGCCCGACAAGGAGGAGCCTGCACATGGCGAAGATCAAGCCCGGCAAGGGCGCCCCGTACGCGGGTATCAAGGGGGTCGGTGGCTACCGCCCCACCCGGGTCGTGCCCAATGACGTGATCCTGGAGACCATCGACTCCTCCGACGAGTGGATCCGCTCCCGCTCCGGCATCGCGACCCGGCACTGGGCCTCCCCCGAGGAGACCGTGACGGCGATGTCCGTGGAAGCGGGCGGCAAGGCCATCGCGGACGCGGGGCTGACCTCGGCGGACATCGACGCGGTCATCGTGGCCACCGTCTCGCACTTCAAGCAGACGCCCGCCGTCGCCACCGAGATCGCGGACCGGATCGGCGCGGTCAAGCCCGCCGCCTTCGACGTCTCCGCGGGCTGCGCGGGCTTCGGCTACGCGCTCACCCTCGCCAAGGGCATGGTGGTCGAGGGCTCGGCCACCAACGTCCTGGTCATCGGGGTGGAGCGGCTGAGCGATCTCACCGATCTGGAGGACCGGGCCACCGCGTTCCTCTTCGGTGACGGCGCGGGCGCGGTCGTCGTCGGCCCGTCCGACGAGCCGAGGATCGGCCCGACGGTCTGGGGTTCGGAGGGCGACAAGTCCCACACCATCACCCAGACCGTGCCGTGGACGGACTACCGTGACGGCACCGTCGAGCGGTTCCCCGCCATCACCCAGGAGGGCCAGGCGGTCTTCCGCTGGGCCGTCTTCGAGATGGCGAAGGTCGCCCAGCAGGCGCTGGACGCGGCCGGGATCTCCGCCGACGACCTGGACGTCTTCATCCCGCACCAGGCCAATATGCGGATCATCGACTCGATGGTGAAGACCCTCAAACTGCCGGAGCACGTCACGGTCGCCCGTGATGTGGAGACCACCGGCAACACCTCGGCCGCCTCGATCCCGCTCGCGATGGAGCGGCTCCTGGCGACGGGGCAGGCCAAGAGCGGCGACACGGCGCTCGTCATCGGCTTCGGGGCGGGTCTCGTCTACGCAGCCACGGTCGTTACCCTCCCCTAGGCAACCGGATCTTGTCCGCCGGTCACCCCGGGGCGGGTTTCCCGGACTGGCAGCCGGATCCCCCGGACGCCACACCTCTCATACCGAACCGATAGGAGCGCCAATATGGCCGCCACTCAGGAAGAGATCGTTCAGGGTCTCGCCGAGATCGTCAACGAGATCGCCGGCATCCCGGTCGAGGACGTCCAGCTGGACAAGTCCTTCACCGACGACCTGGACGTCGACTCGCTCTCCATGGTCGAGGTCGTCGTCGCCGCCGAGGAGCGCTTCGACGTCAAGATCCCCGACGACGACGTCAAGAACCTGAAGACCGTCGGCGACGCCGCCGAGTACATCGCCAAGCACCAGGGCTGACACGCCCGGGTCGGCAGCGCTGGTCGCCACCTCAGCGGTGGCGCCGTGACCTTTCAGCACCCCCTACACGTGGAGAAAGAATTCCGATGAACTCGACCAATCGCACCGTGGTCGTCACCGGTATCGGCGCAACCACACCGTTGGGTGGCGACAGCGCAACGACCTGGGAGGGCCTGCTCGCGGGCCGTTCCGGGGCCAGGCATATCGAGGACGAGCGGTTCGCCGACCTCCCGGTGCGCATCGCCGCGCTGGCGGCGGTCGACCCGAGCGAGGTCCTGCCCCGCCCGCTCGCCCGCAAGCTGGACCGCTCGGCGCAGTTCGCGCTGATCGCGGCCCGTGAGGCATGGGCCGACGCGGGCTTCACCGCCCCCGCCGGGGAGGACGAGTCCGTCGCCCCCGAGCGGCTCGGCTCCGTCGTCGCCTCCGGTATCGGCGGTGTGACGACCCTGCTGGACCAGTACGACGTACTGAAGGAGAAGGGCGCGCGCCGGGTCTCCCCGCACACCGTGCCCATGCTCATGCCCAACAGCCCCTCGGCCAATGTCGGCCTGGAGGTCAACGCCCGGGCGGGCGTCCACTCCATGGTCTCCGCCTGTGCCTCGGGTGCCGAGGCCATCGGTTACGCCTGGGAGATGATCCGCAGCGGCCGCGCCGACGTGGTGATCGCGGGCGGCACCGAGGCGGCGATCCATCCGCTGCCGGTGGCCGCGTTCGCCAACATGATGGCGATGTCGAAGAACAACGACGATCCCCAGCGCGCCTCCCGCCCCTATGACAAGGGCCGGGACGGCTTCGTCCTCGGTGAGGGCGCCGGAGTCATCGTCATGGAGTCCGCCGAGCACGCCGCCCGGCGCGGCGCCCGCGTCTACTGCGAGGTGCTGGGCCAGGGCCTCTCCGCCGACAGCCACCACATCGCGCAGCCGGAGCCCGAGGGCCGCGGTATCGCCGCCGCGATGCGCAACCTGCTGGACTCCACCGATCTCAAGCCCGAGCAGATCGTCCACCTCAACGCCCACGCGACCTCCACCCCGCTCGGCGACATCGCCGAGGTGAAGGCGCTCCGCCTGGTCCTCGGCGAGGACCTGGACCATGTCGCGGTCTCGGCGACCAAGTCGATGACCGGTCATCTCCTCGGTGGCGCGGGCGGCGTCGAGACGGTCGCGACCGTGCTGGCGCTGCGGGACCGGCTGGCCCCGCCGACGATCAACGTGGACGACCTGGACGACGAGATCGACGCCGACATCGTGCGCGGTGAGCCGCGCGCCCTGCCGGAGGGCACGATCGCCGCGATCAACAACTCCTTCGGCTTCGGCGGCCACAACGTGGTCCTCGCCTTCCGTACGGTCTGATCCGGCCCGACAGCCG
>NZ_JBHVHF010000222.1:0-13983 GCF_042800315.1 Streptomyces sp. NPDC057638 | reverse complement strand
CCCTCACCCGTACCGGGTGGGGCTTGCCCGTACCGGGCGGAACCGCTCCGTACCCGGGCCGCCGCCCGCCGGGCGGAAAACCGGATGCCGGCGGACGGCCCCGCCGGGTACTGTCACCGGCATGTCTTCTCTCTTCCAGATCTACGAGTGAGAGAGCGGCGGTCCGTGACCGCCCTCATCCGGCGAACGAACCAGACACGTCTCACCACAGAACAGAAGGGAGAGCCCCATGGCGAAGAGCCGTAACAACCTCCTCGGTGTCGGAGGACAGCGCAAGAAGCTGTCCCGGGCCGAGCGGCAGGGAGCGCTCGGGCCGGACGCGGACGCCAACCGCCGCTCCGCGTCCGACCAGAAGGCGGAGCTGCTGAAGAAGATGCGGGAGCGGGTCGAGGGCGACAACGCCTGACGCTGATTCCCGGGAAGGGCCCGAGCCGTCATGGCTCGGGCCCTTCGCGTTGCCCGCGTCCCGGTGGCCTCAGGGCGCGGGGCGGTGCCGGGCGCCTGGACGGTCTCAGGGGCGCAGGGCGGTGGCGGGGGTCAGGTCGGTGGTCCTGGAGATGCCGACCGTCCAGAGGGAGGCGGTGCCCGGGACGGCGGACAGGCCCCGCACGGTGACCCCCGCGTCCTGGGCCCGGCTCCACTGGCGCAGCCGCGCGTCCCAGCGCAGCAGCACCGACACCGCGCCCTTGCCGCCCGCCGCCCACACCGTGCCGTCGCCCGCGCGGACCACCGACCGCAGCCGTCCGTCGGCGACCGGCGGGGTGGGCGCGGTGCGCCACCGGGTGCCGTCCCAGCGCGCCGCGTAGGGGCGTTCGACGCCCCCGGTGGTGAGGGCGCCGCCGACGGCCCACAGCTCGCCGTGCCCGGCCCCGCCGACCGCGGAGAGCCAGCGGTGTTCGCCCGGTGCGGCGGGCGGCGCCGCCACCCGGGTCCAGGCCCGGCCGTCGTAGTGGAACAGCAGCGCGGACTGGCCGGAGCCGCGGCCGGCCCAGGTGGCGCCGACCGCCCAGACATCGTCCGGGGCGACGGCCGTGACCGCCGTCAGCTCGCCCCGGCCGGTGTCCGGGAGGGCGTGGTGGCGCCAGGCCGTGCCGTCCCAGGACTGCACGGCGGGTCTCCCGTCCTTGACCGCCCCGGCCAGCGCCCGGCCCGCCAGCCAGACCGTTCCGTCCGGGGCGGTCGCCAGCGCGTCCGGTACCACCCGGCCGCCCGGCTGGGCGGCGAGCTGATGGGTGGTCCAGGCCGTGCCGTTCCAGTGGTGGGCGGCGCCCGGGCCGCCCGCCGCCCACAGGTCACCGTCCGCGCGGACCGCCAGCGTCTGTGGCCAGCTCCGCTCCGGCAGGGTGGATTCCTGCCGCCACGCGGTGCCGTCCCAGCGCAGGGCGACGGCCTCGGCGGTGGAGTTCCCGGTCAGCCGGTGGCCCACGGCCCAGGCCCGGCGCGCGTCGAGCGCGGCGACGGCGGTGAGGTCGCCCCGGGCCAGCGGCACCGGGACGGAGTGCCAGCCCTGCCCGACGGCCTCGGCGGCGGCCGGACGCTCGGTCGCCGGGCCCGTGGCGCTCTCCCCGGGCGCGGTGAGGAGACCGCCGATCACGACGACCCCGGCGGTGAGGGTGGCCGCGAGCGCGGGCCACCGTACGTTCCTCCTCGGTATACCGCTCCCCCCGCTCACGGCGTCGGCGCCGTCGTCGCGATGACGAAGTCGAACGCGCCCGCGTAGCGGCCGCCGTCCGGGCCCGCGAGCGCGATGGTGCAGGCCCGGTTGATCAGCCGGTCCCCGGCGTTGAGGGCGGCGAAGTCCCGTCCGTACGCCTGGGTGTGGTCCGGGAAGTAGAGCTGGGTGATCAGCACGGGACCTCCGGGGGCCTGGACCTGGGTGTGGATGTGCGGGGCGCGCACGCCCCAGCGGCCCGCGTAGTCGCGGGGGACGATCGTGCGCAGGGTGAAGGCGCCCCGGGTGGTCGTGTACTGGTGGCCCCGCAGGGAGAAACCGGAGACGTCGTAGTCGCCGTTCTGGTCGCACTGCCAGAACTCGACCAGCGCGCCGGGGACCGGGACGCAGCCGGTGTCGTAGACGACCCCGGTGAGGTCGAGCGGCACGCCCCGCACCCCCGGGGTCCGCAGATCCGTGCGGGGTGGTGACTCCGGTTTGAAGAGCGGTCCCTCCATCGCGGCCGGGGTCTCGTGGCCGTCGCAGGCGGGCGTCAGCGCGACGGGCCGCCCGGCCCGCCGGTCCGCCGCCACCGTGCTGACGGGGGCGGCGGCCGTGGCGCTGGTGCCGCTGAGGCTGACGACGGCACCCGTGGTCAGAAGCGCGGCGGCGGTCACCGAGGTGGACCCCGTGCGCAGGAACGACCTCCGGGAACGGGATGTGCCGCCGTCGGCCGGTGGGCCCTGGGGCATGGCATCTCTCCTCACATACGGACGGATACGGATACGGAGCCGGGGGCGGCCCCGGGTCCCTCCGAGGTGGCGGAGGGCGCGGGGCCCGGAGCCGCCCTGGTGGCCAGCGTCGACGGCGCGGCCGGGTGCGGCATCGGTCGGATGACCGGTGAACGTGACGCGTGACGGAATCCGGCGGGCGGCGGCCCGGGGTGGGTTCCCGGCCGGGTGCCGGGTGCCGGGTGCCGGGTGCCGGGTGCTGTGTGTCGGTGGCCTGGGCCGCGTGCTGTGTGCCGGGCGCCTGGGCCGGGTGCGGCCGCCCGTCGTTCAGGAGGGGCCGTGGGCCACCCGGAGCGCGATCTGGGTACGGGAGCGCACCCCGAGCTTGTCGCGGACCCGGTCCAGATGGGTGGCGACCGTGCTGGGGGAGAGGCCCAGCCTGGCCGCGATCTGACGATTGGTCAGCCCCTCGGCGACCAGCGCGGCCACCGCCGACTCCCGGGCGGTCAGCGTGCCCGGGAGCGGCGTCCCGCCGTCCGTGCGCCGCACGGCCCCCGGCGCGGTCGCCGTGGTGTCGAGGGCGTACGAGAGGACCTGCGGCCAGCGCAGTCCGCGCCCGGCCGCCAGCGCCTCCGCCCGCGCCCCGGCGGGCAGCGTGCCCGCCGCCCGCCGAGCGGTCTCCTCCACCTGGCGGCGCCAGCTCCGCTCGGGTTCGGTGCGCAGCCGGGCCCATGACTCGGCCGCCGCCGTGAAGAGCAGCAGGGCCCGCCGGACGGCGCCGCGCTCGGCGGCGACGATCGCGAGCCCCTCCAGCGGGTAGAGCGAGTGGAAGCTCTCCTGGGCCACGTACCGCAGGGACCGGGCGAACAGCGCCCCGGCGCCCCGGGCGTCACCGAGCGCCAGCCGTACCGCCCCGGCGGTGTGGAGCCCGGCCGCCGCCTGGCACGCCGGGACCGGACGTTCGTCGAGTACGGGCAGGCAGGCGGCCATCAGCGCGTCGGCCTCCTCGGCCCGGCCGGTGTGCAGCAGCGCCCAGGCCAGATGGTGGGTGCACCACGCCTCGTCCTCGGGGCGCCCCAGCGCGGTGACGACCCGGCGGCAGGCCCGGAAGTCCTCGACGGCGTCCTCGAACCGGCCCCCGCACAGATGCGCCGCGGCCCGCGCGTCGAGCGCGTTGGCCAGCCGCGCGAGGGCGCCGGGCGGGGCCGGGGGAGCACCCTGGGGGCCGGGCGCGGTGGCCGGGCGGCGCGCGCCCCCACGATCCGGCCCGGGCGCGGTGCCGAGGCGGTCGGCGCGGCCGTGGCGGGGCCCGGCGGGCGAGAAGGGGGACGGTGTCTCCCGTACCGTCGTGTGCGCCCGGACCGGCCAGTACGCCCGTACCACCGCGTCCGCCGCGGCGACCGCGCGCTCCGCGTACGCCAGCGCCTCCCGGGCGTCATCGCGCTGACAGGCCGCGCGGGCCGCCAGCGCGAGGGCGGCGCTGTCCCCGGCCATACCGTCCCCGGTCATCCGGTCGACGGGCCGGGTCACGCTGTTCCCAGGTGTCCGGTCGACGGGCCGGGTCATGCCGTGGCCGGGTGTCCGGTCGACGGGCCGGGTCATGCCGTGGCCGGGTGTCCGGTCGACGGGCCGGGTCACGCTGTCCCCGGCCATCCGGTCGACGCGTACGGTCAGGCCGTGCCCAGGCGTCCTGGCTCCCGGGCTCCCCGGAGCCGGGATACCCGGGCCCAGCCGGCCCCAGGGCCCCGCCACGCGCTCCTCGGCCGTGGCGGGACGCCCGGCGCGCGGACGCTCCCAGGAGCCCGGCCCCCGCTCCCCGGCCGCCGGGGGCCGTCCCGCGCGCGGACCCTCTCCGGACAGCAGCGTGAGCGCGGCGCTCGGCTGCCCCTGCTGAAAGCGGATCCGGGCCAGGGCGATGGTCAGGGCGCGGTCGGGCCTGCCCCGGGCGGCAGTGTGGGCGACGGCGGCGGCGAGGTTCTCGTGCTCCTCGCGCGGGCCGCCGCCGAAGTCGGGGAAGACCTGCTCACCGGCGGGGGCGACCAGGCCGCTGAGCCAGTGGGTGGCCCGGTGCCAGGTGTCCTCCCGCTCCCCGGAGTCCGCCAGCCGGGCCACGGCATGGGCGCGGATCGCGGCGAGCTGGCGAAAACGCGTACGGTCGCCCCCGCCCGCCACCCGCACCAGCAGCGACTTCGACTCCAGCGCGCACAGCGTCCGCAGCACCCGGGCCGGGTCCACGCCGGTGACGGCCGCCGCCGCGTCCGCGTCGAACCCGCCGGCCAGGACGGCGAGGCGGCGGAAGAAGAGCCGTTCCTCCTCGGTCAGCAGCCGGTGGCTCCAGTCGATCGCGGCGGACAGTTCGCGATGGCGGTCAGGACCGGTGCGGCTGCCGTCCGAGAGCAGGGTCAGCCGGTCGTCGAGCCCGGCGAGGATCTCCGCCGGGGTCAGTGCCCCCGCCCGCCGCGCCGCCAGCTCGATCGCGAGCGGCATCCCGTCCAGCCGCCGGCAGATCTCCCCGACCTCCGGGGTCGCGGTGAACCCCGGATCGCTCTCGGCCGCCCGTGCCACGAACAGCCGTACGGAGTCACTGGGGCCGCCACCGTCCGCCCCGCCCGTGGGCAGTTCGCCGACCCGCAGCACCACCTCGCCGGGAACGCGCAGCACCTCCCGGCTGGTCGCCAGGATCCGCAGCCGCGCGCAGCGCCGCAGCAGCTCCGCCGTCAGGAGCGCGGCCGCTCCGGCGAGATGCTCGCAGTTGTCCAGCACCAGCAGCAGGGGGCCGCTCTCCACCGCGTCCGCGAGCACGTCCACGCCGGTCCGGCCGCCGCGCTCGGCCACCCCGAGGGCGGTGGCGACGGCGTGCGGCAGGCCGGCGCTGTCCTGGACGCCGTCCAGCTCCACGAACCGGCCCTCCAGGGCGCGCGGCCGGGTGATGTGCTCCAGTGCCAGCCGGGTCTTGCCGATGCCGCCGGGGCCGGTGAGGGTGACCAGCCGGGAGGAGCGCAGCAGCCCCCGCAGCGCGGCCAGCTCCTTCCGGCGCCCGACGAAGGAGTCCAGCGCGGGAGCGGGGGCGCGGCCGGGCGCGGGGACGGCACGGTCCCGGGCGCCCCGGCGGCGGAAGGCGCGCTGGCGACAGGCGCTGGAACAGTAGCGGGAGGGGCGGCCGCGGGTGGCGGGGCGCAGGGGCGTGGGGCAGACCTCGCAGACTCCTTCGGGACGCATGCCCGGCATCCTCCCGAATCTTCCCGCGCCCGCGCCCCGCCCCCGGCCGGATCCGGTCCCCGCACCGGCCGGGGGCCGCTGTGGGCTCGGAGGGCGCGGGGCCGCGTGCGCCGCTGGTGGGCGCCGCCGTCCGGGCGCGGGACGGGCCCGTCGCCCGGTGGACGGGATGCCGGGCGGGTCCCCCGGAAGATCCTTTTCTGGCCGAAGGCCGACCGTCGGGGGGACGGCGCCGGGGCGGGCCGCGTGCCGCCGCCGCGCCGGGGGCGGGTCCGCGAGGCGGGCCCGGGGGGCGTTCGGGAAGGTGTTCTCGCGCGCGGCCGGGGCCAGCGCCACGGCCGAGGGGCTCACCGGCCCGCGCCGCGCCGCACGGCACCCCTCCCCCTGGGCTCCGCGGTCCGGGTGGTGGCCCCGGGCGGCGGTCTGGGTGGAGGTACCGCCCAGGCGGAGCCTGGGGAGCCCGGTACCGGTCGCCGAGGCCCCGCCCCCTGGATGTCGCCCAGAGGGAGGACGGCGCTAGGTCGCGGACACGGCCTGGGCGGTCACGGGGTCGTGGGGCGTTCCGCGTCGCGTCACTCGCGCGCGGCCGGGGCCCGCCGCGCGGTCTCCGGCTCCGTCAGGCGTGCGGCGCAGCGGCTCGCCGTGCGCTCGGCCCAGGGCCCGCTCGTCACCAGCCCCACCACGAGGATGCACAGACCACACCCGACCAGCACCCACCACGCGGGCCTGCTCGCGTCCAGGAAGGCGTCCGCGTAGGCGGCGGAGGCAGGGCCGCTCATCAGGCTGTGGACCAGGGAGACCCCCGCGCCCAGCACCGAGCCGACCACCGCCACCCCCAGCGTCTGGCCGATCTGGCGGCTGGTGGAGGCCACCGCCGCCGCGACCCCGGCCTGGGCCCGGGGCATACCGGAGACGGCGGTGTTGGTGATCGGCGCGTTCACCATGCCGAAGCCGAGCCCGAAGAGCGCGTACCCGGTGAAGAGCAGGACGTCGGAGGACTCGGCGCCGAACGCGGCGAACATCACCGAGCACGCCGTCATCGTGACCCCCGCGATCACCAGCGGCAGCCGGGGCCCCCGTTTCCCCACCAGCCGCCCGGAGAGCGGGGAGCTGAGGAAGGCCATCCCCGCCATCGGCAGCATGTAGAGCCCGGCGTGGAGGGCGTCGTAGCCGCGCACGGTCTGGAGGTAGAGGGTGTTGACGAAGAGGAAGCCGCCCAGGGACGCGAAGGCGCACACGGCGATCACCGTCGCCCCGCTGAACGGCGCGCTGCGGAAGAACCGCAGCTCGATCAGGGGCTCCCGGCGGCGTGGCTCATAGACCAGCACCCCGGCCAGCGCGAGCGCCGCGACCACCGCCGCGACCGGGTCGCTCTCGATGATCGCGTACGTCAGACAGCCCAGGAACACCATGACCAGCGCCTGTCCCACCGGGTCGGGCCGCCGGGGCCTGGGGGCGCGCGATTCGGGTACGTACCGCCAGGTCAGCAGGAGCGCCAGCAGCCCGATGGGGAGATTGACCCAGAAGATCGAGCGCCAGCCGACGGTGTCGACCAGCAGACCGCCGACGATCGGCCCCCCGGCCATGGAGATGCCGACCACCCCGCCCCAGATCCCGATGGCGCGGGCGCGCTCGGCCGGGTCGGTGAAGACATTGGTGATGATCGACATCGCCACCGGGTTGAGCATCGAGCCGCCGACGGCCTGGAGGGCGCGGAAGGCGATCAGGGCCTCCAGGCTCGGGGCGAGCGAGCAGAGCGCGGAGCCGAGGGTGAAGAGGGTCAGCCCCACCATGAAGACCTTGCGGCGGCCGATCCGGTCGGCGGTGGAACCGGAGAGCATCAGCAGCGAGGCGAGGACCAGGGTGTAGGCGTCGATGGTCCACTGGAGGCCCGTCACGGAGGCGCCCAGATCCTGGCCGATCGAGGGCAGCGCCACATTGAGGATGGTGTTGTCGAGGCTGACGATCAGCAGGCTCATACAGCAGATCGCCAGCACCAGCAGCCGCCGTCGGTGGGTCAGCTCGGGCATGTACGGATAGTACGGTTAACTAACGATTTCCGCGCGGGAAACGCCGTACGCGACAATGGGCCCATGACCACGCTCGCCACCGACCCTCAGACCGCGCCGACCCCCGCCTCCGCGACCGGCGCGGGCGCCCCGCTCGCGATCGGCCCGCACCCCGTGCGGCCGCCCGTCGTGCTCGCGCCCATGGCCGGGATCACCAACGCGCCCTTCCGCACCCTGTGCCGGGAGTTCGCCGAGGGCGTGCGGGTCTTCGGCGGCGCGCCGAAGAAGGCGGCGGTCACCGGGGGCACCGGGCTCTTCGTCAGCGAGATGATCACCACCCGGGCGCTGGTCGAGCGGAACGACAAGACCATGCAGCTGATCCACTTCGACGCGAGCGAGACCCCCCGCTCCATCCAGCTGTACGGAGTCGACCCGGCCACCGTCGGCAAGGCCGTCCGCATGATCGTGGAAGAGGACCTCGCCGACCACATCGACCTCAACTTCGGCTGCCCGGTCCCCAAGGTCACCCGCAAGGGCGGCGGCTCGGCCCTCCCCTACAAGCGCCCCCTGCTGCGCGCCATCCTCCACGAAGCCGTCTCCGGCGCCGGGAACCTGCCCGTCACCATGAAGATGCGCAAGGGCATCGACGACGACCACCTGACCTACCTCGACGCCGGGCGGATCGCCGTCGAGGAAGGCGTCACCGCCATCGCCCTGCACGGACGCACCGCCTCCCAGCACTACGGCGGCACCGCCGACTGGGACGCCATCGCCCGCCTCAAGGAACACGTGCCCGAGATACCGGTACTCGGCAACGGCGACATCTGGTGCGCCGAGGACGCGCTGAGGATGGTCCGCGAGACCGGGTGCGACGGCGTCGTCGTCGGCCGTGGCTGCCTGGGCCGGCCCTGGCTCTTCGGCGACCTGGTCGCCGCCTTCGAGGGCACCGGGGCGCCCGCCGCGCCCACCCTGCGGGACGTCACTGCCGTGATGCGGCGCCACGCCGAACTGCTGGGGGAGTGGATCGGCGACGAGACGCGGGGCGTCATCGACTTCCGCAAGCACGTCGCCTGGTATCTGAAGGGCTTCTCCGTCGGCTCCGAGGCGCGCAAGGCCCTGGCCGTCACCTCCTCGCTCGGCGAACTGGACGAGCGGCTCGGGGGGCTGGAGCTGGACCAGGCGTGGCCGGAGGGGGCGGATGGGCCGCGCGGGCGCACCTCGGGCAACAACCGGGTGGTCCTGCCGGACGGGTGGCTGCGGGATCCCTACGACTGCGCGGCGATCACCCCCGAAGCCGAACTCGACACCTCCGGCGGCTGACACCGCCCCGCGGCCCGCCCCGCACGCCCACCTCTCGTGGGCGCCGAGCCCTCCATGCCGGGCCGGGGCCGCGTGCCTACGCGGTCGGGAAGCCCCCTGTCCGTGCTGGTGGGGTGGGGAGGGCGGGCTGGGCCCGCGACAGGGGCAGGGCGCGGCCGTGAGGGGCCCCCGGGAGGGTGATTCTCGCCACTGTTGATGGGGTGGGCGCTCAGATGAGCGAATCGTGAGTGGGTCCATCTCTCGGAAAGGTGGCACCCAGTGCCACCCTCGCTGCCGTCAGGGCTTCAACCCCTCGCCACCTTCCGTGAGGGAAGCGCACGGAACTCATCGCCCTCCGTATCCATGCCTTCAAGGGGTGAAGAGCCCGCTGGTAACCCCCCACCTTTAGATCCGCTGGCGGAAGAGTGGTTACGGCCGTATGACGGCCAAGTGGACATACCCAGAAGCCTTTGATCTGGGTATGTTCCTCGCCGTCAGGGCAGCCACCGAGCCTCGAAGGGTCGAGAGCCGTGTCGGAGAATTCACAGCACCCGAAAAGCCCAGCAAGCCCGGGCAGCACTGCTCGCCAGGGCCGGAAGTTCGTCTACGACTTCACCGAGGGCAACAAGGACCTCAAGGATCTTCTCGGTGGCAAGGGTGCCAACCTCGCCGAGATGACCAACCTCGGACTGCCCGTCCCTCCGGGCTTCACCATCACGACCGAGGCGTGCCAGGTCTATCTGGGGAGCGGCCAGGAGCCGCCCGCCCTCCGCGACGAGGTGAGTGCGCACCTCGACGCGCTGGAGGGGACGATGGGCAAGCGGCTCGGCCAGGCCGACGACCCGCTGCTCGTCTCCGTACGGTCGGGTGCCAAGTTCTCGATGCCCGGGATGATGGACACGGTCCTCAACATCGGGCTCTCGGACGCCTCGGTCGCCGGTCTCGCGGCCCAGGCGGGCGATGAGCGGTTCGCCTGGGACTCGTACCGCAGGCTCATCCAGATGTTCGGCAAGACCGTCCTCGGCGTCGACGGCGATCTCTTCGAGGAGGCGCTGGAGGCGGCCAAGGAGGCCAAGGGTGTCTCCGTCGACACCGAACTCGGGGCGAAGGACCTGAAGAAGCTGGTCGCCCGGTACAAGGAGATCGTCAGGGCCGAGGCCGGGCGGGAGTTCCCGCAGGATCCGCGGGAGCAGATGGACCTCGCGGTCATGGCGGTCTTCGACTCCTGGAACGGCGACCGGGCCAAGCTCTACCGCCGCCAGGAGCGCATCCCGAACGACCTCGGCACGGCCGTCAACATCTGCTCCATGGTCTTCGGCAACCTGGGCCCCGACTCCGGTACCGGGGTCGCCTTCACCCGGGACCCGGCCAGCGGCCAGCAGGGCGTCTACGGGGACTACCTCCAGAACGCGCAGGGCGAGGATGTCGTCGCGGGGATCCGCAACACGGTCCCGCTGGCCGAGCTCGAAGCCCTGGACAAGGCGTCCTACGACCGGCTGTTGAAGATCATGGAGACGCTGGAGAACCACTACCTGGATCTCTGCGACATCGAGTTCACCATCGAGCGCGGCCAGTTGTGGATGCTCCAGACCCGGGTCGGCAAGCGCACGGCGGGCGCCGCCTTCCGGATCGCCACCCAGCTGGTGGACCAGGGCCTGATCGACGAGGCGGAGGCGCTGCGGCGGGTCAACGGCCACCAGCTGGCCCAGTTGATGTTCCCGCGCTTCGACGAGGAGGCCACGGTCACACTGCTCGGCCGGGGTATCGCCGCTTCCCCGGGGGCCGCCGTGGGCAAGGCGGTGTTCGACTCGTACACCGCCGTCAAATGGTCCCGTTCCGGCGAGAAGGTCATCCTCATCCGCCGCGAGACCAACCCCGACGATCTCGACGGGATGATCGCCGCCGAGGGGATCCTCACCTCGCGCGGCGGCAAGACCTCGCACGCCGCCGTCGTGGCCCGGGGTATGGGCAAGACCTGTGTCTGCGGCGCCGAGGATCTGGAGGTCGACACCAAGCGGCGCCGGATGCAGGTCGGCGGCACGGTGATCGAGGAGGGCGACGTCGTCTCCATCGACGGCTCCAGCGGCAAGGTCTACCTCGGTGAGGTGCCGGTGGTGCCCTCCCCGGTGGTCGAGTACTTCGAGGGCCGGATGCACGCGGGCGCCGACGACGCCGATGAACTCGTCGTGGCCGTGCACCGGATGATGGCCTACGCCGACCGGGTGCGGCGGCTGCGGGTGCGCGCCAACGCCGACAACGCCGAGGACGCGTTGCGGGCACGCCGCTTCGGCGCCCAGGGCATCGGGCTCTGCCGTACCGAGCACATGTTCCTCGGTGAGCGGCGGGAGATGGTCGAGCGGCTGATCCTCGCCGACACCGACGATGAGCGCACCGCCGCGCTGGAGCAGTTGCTGCCGCTCCAGCGGCGGGACTTCGTGGAGCTGTTCGAGGCGATGGACGGGCTGCCGGTGACGGTACGGCTGCTGGATCCGCCGCTGCACGAGTTCCTGCCGGACATCACCGAACTCTCCGTACGCGTCGCCCTCGCCGAGGCCCGCAAGGACCACAACGAGAACGATCTGAGGCTGCTCCAGGCCGTGCACCGGCTCCATGAGCAGAACCCGATGCTCGGGCTGCGCGGAGTGCGGCTCGGGCTGGTGATCCCCGGTCTGTTCACCATGCAGGTCCGCGCGATCGCCGAGGCCGCCGCCGCCCGCAAGGACGCCAAGGGCGACCCCCGCGCCGAGATCATGATCCCGCTGGTGGGGACCGTGCAGGAGCTGGAGATCGTCCGGGACGAGGCCGAGCAGGTGATCGCCGAGGTCGAGGCCGCCACCGGGACCCGGCTGCGGCTGGCGCTCGGCACGATGATCGAACTGCCGCGCGCCGCGCTGACGGCGGGCCAGATCGCGGAGGCCGCCGAGTTCTTCAGCTTCGGGACCAATGACCTCACCCAGACCGTGTGGGGGTTCTCCCGGGACGATGTGGAGGCGTCGTTCTTCACCGCGTACCTGGAGAAGGGCATCTTCGGGGTGTCGCCGTTCGAGACGATCGACCGGGACGGGGTCGGCGCGCTGGTGCGCGGCGCGGTGGAGGCGGGCCGGGCCACCCGGCCGGGGCTGAAGCTGGGGGTGTGCGGGGAGCACGGGGGCGACCCCGAGTCGGTGCACTTCTTCCACGAGGTGGGTCTGGACTACGTCTCCTGCTCGCCGTTCCGGATCCCGGTGGCCCGGCTGGAGGCGGCCCGCGCGGCGACCCTCGCCACCGTCCGCTGACCGGCGTCCTGTCGGCCGCCGTCAGCTGGTCACCGTCCGCCGACCGGCGCCCCGTCGGCCGTCGCCCGCTGGGCCCGGTGGTCCGGGGATGGCTCCGGGCCGGTCCCGGCGGGCGGCTCACCGTCCGTACGCCCCCCTGCCCCCCGGGGGGTGTACGGACCTCCGGCGCGCACGGCCCCAGGGGCGGCCCGGGAGGGGCGGGGGAGGGGCCCGGGGGCGCGGTGAGTGAACGGCGGGATTTTCGCACGGGGTTTATGAAAAGACCTTGCCGAATTTCGGTGCAATGGGGTGTGGTGATCGCGATGACCCGCCCGCCCGGCCCGTCTCGGATGTGCCGGCCGGCGCTCGAACGGACCCCGATGGCCCCTTGACGCGACTGCGAATTCTGTCATTCGCCGGGCAAACGGCGTGCCCCTCAATCCCCGCCCCGCAAACGCGGAGCGAGGTGCGGCCCGAGGATCCCCATCCCCGGGCCGCACCTCATTACCCCGGCCGGACAGGGAGCCGCACCCTCTGTCACCCGCCGCCGGATGTGTGAAGCCCCCCACGGTCCTCAGCACATCCATCGGAGACAGAGAGAACCTGTCCGACGCGGTACAGCCTTTCGGTTCGCACCTGGCTCCGGCGAGACATTTCAACTCTGGCTGAAACTCCCTGGTAACCGCCTGTGATGGCGTGCATACTCAGTGAACGGGGCGATTGCGGGTGCAACAGTGGGGGTTCAGTGCTTCGTATCCATTTCACCGGCGAGGATCTGGCCAAGGTGAGAATGGCGGCCCGGCCGGACGTCCTGTGGGAAACGATTCTCAGCTTTCATCGATTGAGAGAGCGCCGCCGTGCTCAGATGTTCGGTGAATGGCGTACGGAAACCCGGGCGCGGTTGAATGGTGAAACAAGCCTGCTGTCCGCGCTGGTGCCACCCCGGGGATATTTCCCCGACTTTCTGACGCCCCCGGACGGTGCCGCCGGGCTCGACAGCGGCCTCCAGGCCATCCGTGACACCCCGTGCGAGCGCCTCCACGACGAGGTCTCCCTCGCGACCGCCGGGCGGCTCACCGAGCGCCCCGGCCGGGTCGCCGGGCTCAGCGAGGGCAGGCCCGGGGCGATAGCCCGGCTCGTCGGCGTCGTCCGCAGCTACTACCACGCCGCCATCGAGCCCTACTGGGGACAGATCCAGGCCCAGGTCGAGGCCGACCGGGCGCTGCGCGGCCGGGCCCTGCTCGACGGGGGCACGGGCGAGCTGCTGGACTCCCTGCCGCCCGTACTGCGCTGGCGCGCGCCCGTGCTGGAATCCGACTACCCGGTCGACCGCGAACTGCGGCTCAACGGACGGGGGCTGCTGCTCCAGCCGTCCTTCTTCTGCCGGGGCACCCCCGTGGTCTACCGGGACGCCGACCTCCCGCCGATCCTGGTCTACCCGGCCGCCCACGCCCCCGACCCGGCCCTGGGCGAGCCCGCCGGGGCCGCCCTCGCGCCCTCCCTCGGCCGACTGGTCGGACACACCCGCTCGGCGGTGCTCCAGGCCATCCGCTACGGCTGCACCACCAGCGAACTCGCCCGCCGGGCCGGGGTCTCCCTCGCCTCCGCCAGCCAGCACGCCGCCGTCCTGCGGGACGCGGGCCTGGTCCTGACGCTGCGCCACGGCAACGCGGTCCTGCACACCCTCACCCCGCTGGGCGCCGCGCTGCTGCGGGCCGGCGCCCCCGCGGAGGCCACCAGCTGACGGGGCCGACCGGTCGGAGTGGGCTCAGCGGGCCGGTCCGGCTGGCCCGGCCGGGGCCCGGCGCCGGGACGATCATCCC
>NZ_JBHVHF010000221.1:0-14026 GCF_042800315.1 Streptomyces sp. NPDC057638 | reverse complement strand
GGTGACACCATTCCTCGTCGTTCCCCCGGATGGCGGGCCGTGACACCGACTGCCGGCCCACCCCGGCCCGTACGGTGAGCGGCGACACCTCTGCCGCGCTCCCCGCACGAACCGCTCATCGGACCGGACCGCCACTCGGCTACCGATGGTCACTCCGGTAGCCGGGTCCCCGGCGGTTCGGCCGCCCGATGGCTCCTCACCCGCGTCCGCTTCAACGGGTGGTCATACGGATTCCCCGGGCTCGTCCATCGTCGGGCACGGGTGTGGCACTTCCGTGGCACTCCGTCCCTCCCTGCCCGGGGAGCCGCCGGGCCGAGGGGCACCGGCCGGCCCACCGCCCCCGGCTTCCGGGCTCGCTGAGCGCCCGGCCGGACCGGAACCCGCCCTCAGGCCAGCGGCTCCCTCGCCCAGGAGCGGAGCGCCGTGTGGCTGGCGAAGTCGGCGACGTTCCGGTCGAGCCCGCCGGACGAGCTGTACTGGTGGAAGCGCCAGGCGTGCTGGATGCGCGGGTGCCCGGCCGTGGTCACATCGGCGATCCACAGACCGTCACCGCAGTCGGAGGTGGTGTCCCGGTGGAGCCAGAAGTCGGTGTTGCAGTAGAGGACCACCTTGTTCTTCGGCCGCAGCCGCCGCACCTCGGCGAGGAAGGCGTCCTTCTGGGCGCATGGGGCGGCAGTGCCGTCGGTGGTGGTCTCCCAGTCGCACGCCAGGATGTCACCCGGCGCGCTGCCGCAGCGCGCGACGAAGTGGGCGGCCTGTGACGCGATGTCACCGGGCCAGAGGAAGTGGTAGAAGCCGACCACGGCGCCCGCGTCCCGCGCGGCCGCGGTCTGCTTGGCCAGGGCCGGGCTGGTCCAGGTGTGCCCTTCGGTCGCCTTGATGAAGACGAAGGCGCATCCGCTGGCGTCGTACGTCGGCTGATAGGCCGAGACATCCAGCCCGTTAACGGTCGTACCGGTCATGATCGATGATCCCCCTCAGAGTCGTCTTTACATACCGGAAGGCGTTATACACCCTCATACTTAACGATTTCCGCGCTCCGATGTCACGGTCGGGCACCGACCCCCTCCGCCCCGTACCGCGGTGCTCACGCCCGGCGCGACGGGCCACGGCGCTACGGGGGGCACGGCGGCCGACCGGGGGCACAGCCCGCCGTCGCTGGCAGAACACGCCGACGTGGGTGCGGCGGAGTACGGTGAGATCGCGGGCGCGACGGGGCGCGTCCAGGACACGGGGCGCCGACTGCCGGGCACCCGTCAGCGGTCGTCCGTGGTGGTCCATGACCGTCGCCAGCGGGCCCACCAGGGAGCGGATCACCGGTCGCCGTACGCGAAGGAGGTGTGACGCGCGTGGACGGGGAACGCGCCGCCCGAGTGGTCTCGGCCCTGCGGGCCCGTGGGGTGATGGCCCATCTCGTGGAGGCGGGGGTGTACGAGTTCGGAGTACGGGTGGTGCTCGACGAGGGGATCGAGGCGCTCTGGGACGTCGACGGCGCGGCGGGGCTCGACGCCGAGATCGTCGGTGACGGGGTGCTCATCGGCTTTGTCCCCCATGTGCCGGGCTCGGAGAACTTCACCGAGGAACAACTCGTCCAGGCCATCGCCTCGACCCAGTACTCGGCCGAGGGGCTCGGACCACCACGGGACACACCCGCGCCGCCCGGTGCCGGGAGCGCTCCCGGGCCGCCCCCCGCGCCCATGGCTCCGGCCGAACGGCCCGTCGCCCGTTACCAGCGCCGGGCGCACTGGATCCGGCGCCGCGCGCGGTGAGGCGTCCGCCGCCCGGCACCTTCGGTGTGGTGCGGCCCGCCGGGCCCGGTCCGGTGAGCGGGCCACCGTCAGGAGGCGGCGGACGAGCGGGCCGCCCCGGCCCCGCGTACAGCAGGGCCAGGAGGCCGAGGCCGTAGCGGGCCAGGGGCGGGACGCCGAGGTGACCGCCGGCGGCGAAGCCGCCGATGGCCAGGGCGGCGAGGGCCGGCGCCAGGGCACCCAGAGCGCACAGCAGGAGCACCGGCGACCACCAGCCCAGGACACCCAGTCCCTCGGGTATACGCCCCAGGGGGCGCTCGGCGCGCACCACGGCCAGCGTGAGCGGCACCAGCAGGGCGCTCAGCAGAAGCAGCCAGGGCAGTCGCAGCCCCAGCCAGGGCGCGGAGCCGATGGCGGGCTGAGGGGCGAGGCCCGTCGGGTAGAAGAGGGCGGCGACCACGAGTACGGGGATCATGTGCCACAGGTAGACGGTCATGACCGCGCCGTTGAGACGGGAGACCCGGGCCCACAGCCGGGGGCGGCCGAGCAGACGCCGGAGCGCCGGTTCGGCCATGAGGACGAGGCCGGTCTGGGCGGCGGCGAAGGCCAGCAGGGCGACCGAGGGCGGGGCGGTGTTCCCCACCCGGGTACCGGCGCCGATCATGTCGACGGGGAAGGGGCCCCAGCCGACCAGCGCGCACAGGAGCACGACACCGGCGGCGGCCAGGGCACGGCAGCGCCACCGCGGAGTCGTCAGTGTGCCGTCCTGCCAGGCGAACCCCCACTGGTGCGTCGTCCCCCACACCAGCAGATAGTTGGCGAACCCGATCACGGGCAGGCGCGGGCCCAGCACCAGCGCGTCCACGCCCACGGCCCCCAGCGCCATCGCCATCGGCACCGCCGCGCCCCAGCGCCGGTGGGCGGTGTGCAGCGCGGGGGTCAGGACGATCAGCAGCAGGTAGACCGGCAGGAACCACAGATGCAGGGCGACCAGCCAGCCCGCCAGGGCCAGCACCTTCGGTTCGACGCCCGCCGCCCGGGCCACGACGGCGGCGGAGGCGCAGACCGCGAGGTACACGGCGGTGGGCCAGGCCAGCCGTGCCGTCCGGCCGCGCACCCACGACCACCACGGCTCGCCGCCCGCCCGGTGGGCGGTCCAGGAGACCGCGTCGGCGTACCCGCCGATGAGGAAGAAGACCGGCATGACCTGCAACAGGAGGGTCAGCCAGCGGCCCCACCCGATCTGCTCCAGGGCGTCCTGGCCGGACAGCGCTCCGCCACGGTAGGTGACATCGACCAGCAGCCAGTGACCGAGCACGACCGCGGCGATGGCGCCTACCCGCAGGAGATCCACACAGCGGTTCCGTTCCGCCCTCACGCTCTCCATCGTCGCGCGGTTCCCCCGCCCCGGGGGCTCTCGGCGGCGGTGGCGGGCTCACCCCCGTCGCGCGGCCCCGGCGGCGGGCTCACCGAACCGGGAGAGGGCCAGGGCCCCCGCCACGGCCGCCGCGAACCCCAGGAAGGCCAGCCACTCAAGCCCCGCGCGCGGCCGGTCGCCGAGCCAGGCCAGCCCCACCAGGGCCGGACCGGTCGTCTCCGCGATGACCATGCCCGCCGTCGCCACCGTCACCGAGCCATGCGCGAACGCGGAGGTCAGCAGGAGGAATCCGGTCACGCCGCCGAGGACCAGCGCGTAGGGCGCCGGGCCGCCGACGAGCGCCGGGAGGGTGAGGGAGTCGATCAGCCGGACCGCGACCTCCACGACCCCGAAGCCGATGCCCGCGCCCAGCCCCAGCAGCAGGGCGCGGGAACGGTCCGGAAGCCGTCCGGCGACCACGCCGACCAGGGGGACCGCCACCACGACGACCAGCAGGGACCAGGGCAGCAGGGGCGGTCCGGCACGGGATCCCACGGCCCCTGAGGCGAGGCCGATCACCGCCAGTCCCGCGCAGACCGCGAGCACGGCACCCCATTCGACCCGGCTCAGCCGCACCGGCAGCAGCCGGGAGGCGACCACCGCGGTGACCGCGAGGCTCGCGGCGAGGGCGGCGCTCACCGCGTAGAGGGGGATCGACCGCAGGGCGACGATCTGGAGCAGGAATCCGAGGGTGTCGAGGGCGAGCCCGAGGACGAAACGCCCCTGCCGCAGGGCGCGCACCAGCAGAACGGGGTCGACCCCGGCTCCGGTGCCCGGTTCCGCGGCGCGGGCGCCGAGGGCCTGGAGGACGGAGGCGGTGCCGTAGCAGAGCGCCGATGCGAGCGCGCACACCATCCCCAGGGTCACGGACGGACTCTAGGTCACGGCGTCGGCGGATCCGGTGGACCGGCCGGGGAGCGGGGAGCCGATGTCCCGGGGAAGCACCTGACCGGCCGCGCCGGGGCCGTGTCAGCCACCGGCCGCGCCGGGGGCCGCGTCAGCCACCGGCCCCGCGTCGGGGGGCCGCGTCAGCCATCCGTCAGCGAGGGGGCGGAGCCGGTTCAGCCACCCGTCAGCGAGGGCGGAGCCGGATCAGCCACCCGTCAGGGTGCCGGGGCCGGTTTCAGCCACCGGTCAGCGGGACGACGGAGCCGATGTACTCCTGGGTCTCCCGGTCGGGCAGCCGCACCGACCGCGCCCAGTAGTAGATCAGCAGGCTGAAGGCGGCGATCACCACCATGTCCCACCACAGCGGGATGGCCCCGGTCGCCCCGCAGGACACCTCCGGGGCCGGGCCGGTGCTGCAGTAGCGGCCCTGCCAGGAGATCACTCCCATCCCCAGCAGATACCCGGGCAGCCACTGCGCCGAGCGCCAGTCGGGGTGGGGGACCTTCGGGTTGAGCCGGAGCAGGGCCGAGCCACCGAGGAGCACATAGCCCAGCACGATCGCGAGGCCCAGCCGCCACAGGGTGTCCCAGCCGGCCCAGTAGATGATCAGGTTGGCGACGACGAAGGCGACCGGCGCCCAGAACGCGCCGCCGCGCAGCCGGTAGGGGCGGTGCCGTGCCGGGTCCTGCTTGCGCAGACATCCGAAGGCGAGCGGCGCGCCCGCGTACATCAGCACACTGGCGGAGGTGACGAAGCCGACCAGCTTCTGCCAGGTCGGGAACGGGAGGAAGATGATCAGCCCGACCGCGAAGGCGAAGAGCAGACTGAACCAGGGCACGCCCCGGGCCGTGGTCCGCTCGAAGACCGCGGGGACATAGCCGTTGCGGGAGAGGCCGTAGGAGACGCGGGAGGCGGCGGTGGTGTAGATGAGACCGGTGCCGGTGGGGGAGACGACCGCGTCGACATAGATCAGGACGGCGAGCCAGCCGACCCCCGCCGACAGGGCCAGCCCCGCGAACGGACCCGCCTTGTCGGTGAAGGTGAGATCGGCCCAGCCATGGGCGAACGCGCTCGGTGGCAGCGCGCCGATGAAGGCCACCTGGAGCGCCACGTAGACGAGCGTGCCGAGGACAATCGATCCGATCACCGCGCGGGGGATGTCCCGGGCGGGGTCGCGGCTCTCACCGGCGAGTTGGTCGGCCTGCTCGAAACCGAGCAGCGCGAAGATGATGCCGCCGGTGCTGACGGCGGAGAGGACGCCCTGGGCGCCGAAGGGGGCGAAGCCCTGATGACCGAAGTTGGCGCCGTGGAACGCGGTTGCCATCAGCACGGCGATGGTGACGACGGGGACGGCGATCTTCCACCAGGTCGCCAGGCTGTTGGTGTGGGCCAGCCAGCGGACACCGAGGAAGTTGACGATGACGAAGAAGGCCATGAAGGCGACGGCCAGCCCGTAACCGGCGGCGGTGAGGTGGTTCTTGTCGGTCTGGATCCAGTCGGCGTGGACACTGAGGTAGTTCAGTGACGCCATGACCTCGATCGGCGCCGTGGCGACGGCCTGGAGCCAGGAGAACCAGCCGAAGGACGCCCCGGCGACACTGCCGAACGCGTAGTGCGGAAAGCGCGCCGTGCCGCCCGCGACCGGGTAGGCGGCACCCAGCTCCGCGTGGACGAACGCCAGGACGGTGATCGCGAAGGCCCCGATGCCCCAGGAGACGAGCGAGGCCGTTCCCGCCGCCTGCGCCGCGAACAGCGCGCCGAAGAGCCAGCCGGAGCCGATGATGGAGCCGACGGATACCCAGCTCAGGCCGATCGTTCCGATCTCCCGCCGGAGACCGGGATTGCGGGGCACGCGGTCGGGCGCGGTCGGGCTCGGCATCGTGGGGCACCCTCGCTCCGTTGGGCAGCCGCGCGGAGGGACCCCGCGCGGCTGTGGCTGCCCCTTCCTTGTCCCGGTACGGGGCCGTCCACTCCGGCTGGCGGAGGGTGTGACCCGTATGGAGCGCACCCCGTCCCCGGAGTCCGGGGTCGCGGCCGGAGCACTGCGCCGGGGCGCCGCCGCTGACCGACGACATGCCGGACCGACACCGCGGCTCCCGCCCAGGCCCCAGGTCACCAGCGCGGGTCAGGGCCTGGTCCGGGGCCGGCCGGGCCCGTCGCCGTCCCCGTCGCCCGCCACGGCCCCGCCGTCCCCGTCGCTACGGGGTCGGCGACGCGGCCCACGCAGGGCGGGGAGCGAGCACAGAGCCAGCGTCGCCATGACGGCCACGAGATGCTCCCGGCCCGCCAGATTGGGCACGACGATCACCTCGGCGATGACCAGCGCGATCACCACGGTCCCGGTCAGCCAGGCCCGGAGATACACACAGACACCGACCGCCAGCCCGACCACCGCCGCGGACGGCCCCGTGTCGACGATCCGCGCCGCCGAGGCGGGCAGCCCCAGGGCGCCGCCGGGTCCGAGGGCGACACCGAGGCGCGCGTAGAGCGTCCCGGCGAGGGTGCTGGCGTAGGCGATCAGCAGGGTCAGGCGCCACCCCAGGACCATCTCCGCGACGCCGAACACCACCAGCACCTGCACCAGCGCACCCCAGATGGGCAGATCCGTCCCGAGGACGGCGAGCGAGAACGGAGTGCGTGCGAGGGCGAGCCGGAACGGGTCCTCCGCCCGGACCCCGCCCATGTCCTCGACGAGTTCGCGGCCCCCGTCCGTCAGCTGGATGAGCTGGACGCACACGATGAGCCCGAGCAGGGCCAGGGTGAGCGGGGCGGCCCGCCAGCGCCGTACGGCCAGGGCCGTTCGTACGGTCGACCACAGCGGCCCCCACTCGCGCCGGGCGATGGCCCTGACGGTGGTCAACGGCGCTCCCCGGGCTGTTCCTGGCCGGGGCGGGTGAAGGGGGCCTCGGCACGGCGGCGCGGGCGGGCGGGCCGGTCGCCGTGCCCCGGCGGGGCGTGCCGGGGCGCGGCGAAGGAGGGGTGTCGCCACCGCACGGTGGGACACACGTCGGCCTGCGCACATGGTCGGACACGCCCCATGACGGCGAATCTAGAGGGTACGGCCGCCCGAAGCGCTCACCGTCCCCGCGTCGAACGTGTGAGTCGTCGCCCGCGCCGGGCCGCCGGGCACACCTCCCGTACCGCGCCGGGCGGCGGGCGGGGCCGGACCCCGCGGACACGACCGGGGGACGTGCCGTGCGGGCGGTGCGCGGCTCGTGGCGCGGCTCCATCCGGGTGGCCCGTGGTGTGTGTCGATTGACTCCCGACGGCTCGGCGGGTGACGCTCCCCGGGCTCGGACCGCGTGGCGCGGGAGGTCTCGTTCGATGGTGCGCAGTCGTCGGTGTACGGGGCGTTCACCGGGTGCGGGGACCCTCGTGGCGCTGCTCGCCGTCTGTGCCGTGCTGGTGTCGGCCTGCTCCTCCCGGCCCGTCCCGGGTACCGGGCCCGTGCCGTCCGCCGCCGCCGCCGCCGGGAAGGACACCTCCCGCTGCGTACGGACCCTGGTGGGGGTGGCGCACCCCGATGACGACCTGTTCTTCGTCAACCCCGAGATCGGCCGGACCGTGCGGGCCGGGTGCGCGGTCGAGACCCTCTATCTGACCGCCGGTGACGGTGGCGAGCGGGACCGGACCCGGGCCCGGAGGTATGTGGAGCGGCGGGAATACGGGGTGCGGGCGGCGTACGCGGTGATGGCGGGGGTGGCCGACGTCTGGCGGCGGGACGATGTGGACGCCGGCGGGATCCGGGTCCGTTCCTTCCTCCTCGGGGGCCGCGCCGGGACCGCCGAGGTACGGCTGACCTTCCTCGGCCTCCATGACGGGCTGCCCCAGGGGCAGTCCCCGGAGAGTCTGCTGAGGCTGTTCGACGGGAGCAGACCGCGTATCCGGGCGTTCCAGAGCACCGTGCGCTACACCGAGGCGCGGTTGCTCGCGACGGTGTCGGCGCTCGTCCGGCGCGGCGGGGCGGAGCGGGTGCTGACGCTCGACCATGACCACGCCTCCTTCGGCTTCGGACTCGGCGGCGGTCTCGACCACAGCGACCACGGGATCGGGGCCCGGTATCTCCGCAGGGTGGGCTATGCCCTCGGGGTTCCCGTCCTGTCCTATCTCGGCTACACCATGTCCTCCCTGCGGCCGAACCTGTCCCCCGGTGTCTCGGCGGAGAAGGAGGAGGCGGCGCGCTGGTACATCGGCGGCCGTGAGTGCCGGGCCTTCGGCGCCTGTGCGCACGCCGAGCCCTTCCGGGGTCCGCTCCGGCGCGACTGGGGCATGTGGGTCCACCGCCAGTACCCCCGGGCGCACCGCGCTCCGCGCCCCGGCGAGATCCTCGGCGACATCGGCCGGACCACCCGTCACTCGGGCCGGGATCCGGCGCAGTGTCTCGACCGGTCCGGCGGGTCACGGGGAGCGGCGGGGGTCAGGATCCGTGGCTGCGACGGTTCCGCCGCCCAGCGGTGGTTCTTCGGTACCGGCGGCACGATCAGGCCACGGTCGGACCGGTCCTCGTGTCTGACGGCGCGCACCGGGACCGTCGGTCTGCGGCGCTGTGGGAACGGTGACCGGGCCCAGGTGTGGCGCCGTGTTCCCTGGCGGAGCCCGTCGTGGCACCGGACGGCCTGGCGGATCGTCGGTGCGCGGGACCGGTGCCTCGTCCAGGACGACCGCGAGCTGCCCGCCCACGGGAAGGGACACGCCCGGCGCAGTCCCCGTCTCGCCCTCCTGGGCTGCGGCGCCTCGGCGCGGCCCGAACTGTACTGGCGCTGGACGCGCTGAGCCGGTGGGGACGGCGGCGGTACCGCCCCAGCGCTGAGGAGTGCCCACCGTACGTACGGCGGCGGAGTCTACGGCGCGGTCCGCCGCGGCGCGCCGTCGTCGCCTCCTGTGCGGCGCCGCACCCGGGTCAGGGTGTCCCCGGGGTTCCAGGCCGGGCCGCGGTGCCGGGTGAGGGGGTAGCAGGCCAGACCGATCAGGACGGAGGTGAAGTGGCCGAGGTCGGTGAAGGTCCTGCCGGTGATCAGGGGGGCGCCGTAGACGACGAGGACGCCCGCCAGGTACACGTACCGCCAGGGCGGGGTGATGTGGTACGTGAGGACGGCGATGACTCCGGCGAGCGCGTAACTCACGCCGATATCGAGGGTGTTGACGGAGGACTGGGGCGCGAGGCCGTGGCGGATCGCCCACAGCAGCGCGCCTTCGCTGAGGAGGGTGGCCAGGACATGGGCGCTCGCGGCGACGGTGAGCCAGCGCAGGGTGCCCAGCCAGCGCTCGGCCGGTGCGTGGAAGACCGTGTACAGCACCGCGTAGAGCAGCCAGCCGCCGCCGTCGATCCACAGGGCGCTGCTGATCAGGACGCGCACCGGGTTGGTCGACAGTTCATGGATGTTGGTCGAGCGTCGGCGGAGGAAGTCGGTCTCGAACTGCGGATTCATATGGTGCATGAGGACCGTGGTGACCAGCAGGACCGCGAGCCAGATGTAGGTGCCCGGCGCGCCGCGCACGAAGGACAGGACGGCGGCGGAGCCCGTACGGAGCGTGCCCGCGAAGGGCCGGCGGGGCCCGGTGGAGCGGCGGCCCCCGGACCGGCGGGAGAAGAAGCGCATCAACGGATTCCCTCATCTCCCGGGCCCGGGGGCGGGATGGACGGGCGGGCGGGTCCGCGTGGCTGGACCTCGCCGCGGCTCATGCCGTGGCCGTCGCGACCGCTCGCGCCGCGCCACGGGCGGTTCAGGTGTGCTCGGCCGTCTCTTGCGGATCTTGCTGGGCTCGCCTGATCCAAAAGAAACGACCTCGGCGGGACCGGGTTCAGGTGTTCATGGTCAGGACCATACGGAAGCGGGCGGCGCCGCTGAGCATGCGCTGGAAGGCGTCGTTGACCTGGTCCAGCGGGGCCGTCTCGACCATCGGGCGGACCCTGCCGCGGGCCGTGAAGTCCAGGGTGTCCTGGACGTCCTGGGAGGTTCCGGAGGGGTGGCCGTGGATGCTCCGGGCGCCGGAGATCAGTTGCGTGGGGCTGACCGTCAGCGACTGCGGGGAGGCCCCGAGCACGATCAGCTCGCCCCGGGGCGCCAGCCCGTCGATGGTGGCGGACATCGCGTCCGCGCTGGCCGCGGTGGCCAGGACCACCCGGGCGCCGCCCAGGTCGCGCAGGGCGTCGGCGACGGTGCCCGCGCTGCTGTTGACGTAGTGCCGGGCGCCGAGGGTCAGGGCCAGCTCGCGCTTGTCCTCACCCCGGGCGATGGCGACGGTGTCGTAGCCGAGCGCCGCCGCGTACTGCACCCCGAGGTGGCCGAGGCCGCCGACGCCGAGCACGGCGACCAGGTCCCCCGGGCGGGCCGCGCTGCGGCGCAGGGCGTTGAAGACGGTCACACCCGCGCAGCCCAGCGGGGCCGCCTCGGTGGCGGACAGTTCGTCGGGGATCCGGGCGAGGGCGCTGACCGGGACGACCACGGCGTCGGCGAAGCCGCCGGGGTAGGCCCAGCCGGGCACCTGGAGCGCGGTGCAGAGGATGAAGTCGCCCTGGCGGCAGGGACGGCAGTGACCGCAGTGGCCGCCGAACCAGCCGACCTCGACCCGCTCGCCCGGCCGCCAGCCGCTGACACCGGGGCCGAGGGCGTCGACGCGGCCCGCGATCTCATGGCCGGTGACGAGGGGGAAGGTGACATGAGGGAAGGATGCCTGGACGAAACCGGCGTCGCTGCGGCAGATGCCGCAGGCGTCGACGGCGATCCGGACCTGGCCGGGGCCGGGGGTGGGCGGGTCGGCTTCCACCAGTTCGAACGGCTCTCCGGCCGCCGCCACCTGAGCAACCCTCATGGCCCGCCTCCGCTGTCCTCGTTCTCGACCCGACACTGCGCCCTTTCTATCCCACTATGCCCCCCTTCTCCCGGTGGGGCGTCCGGTCACGCCACGGCGGGCCGAAGGCCATCACCCGGCGCGGGAGGCGTTCACCGGTGTGTCCACCGGGCGCGGCTGGTCGAACTGCGTCCGGTAGAGCTGCTCATAGCGTCCCCGCGCGGCGAGCAGCTCCTCATGGGTGCCCCGCTCCGCGATCCGCCCCTCCTCCACGACGAGGATCTCGTCGGCGTGTCGGACCGTGGAGAGACGGTGGGCGATGACGACGGCGGTGCGCCCCTCCAGCGCCTCGGCCAGCGCCTCCTGGACGGCGGCCTCGGAGGTGGAGTCCAGATGCGCGGTCGCCTCGTCGAGGATCACCACACGCTGCCGGGCGAGCAGCACCCGCGCGATGGTCAGCCGCTGCCGCTCACCGCCCGAGAGATGGTGGCCGCGTTCGCCGACGACCGTGTCGAGCCCGTCGGGCAGCGAGGCGACCAGCCCGTCGAGCCGGGCCCGGCGCAGCGCCTCCCAGAGGTCGTCGTCGCTGGCGCCGGGCCGGGCGAGCAGCAGGTTGGCGCGGACCGAGTCATGGAAGAGATGACCGTCCTGGGTGACCAGGCCGACCGTCTCCCGCAGGGAGGCGGCGCCGAGGTCGCGCACATCCACCCCGTTGAGCCGCACCGCGCCGCTGTCGGTGTCGTAGAGGCGGGGCAGCAGGTGGGCGAGGGTGGACTTGCCCGCGCCGGACGAACCCACGAGGGCGACCATCCGCCCCGGCTCGACCCGGAAGGAGACATCCCGCAGGACCTGTCCGCCGCCACGGGTGTCGAGCGCGGCGATCTCCTCCAGGGAGGCGAGGGAGACCTCGTCGGCCGAGGGGTAGGCGAAGCCGACGCCGTCGAACTCCACCGTGACCGGACCGGACGGCACCGGCCGGGCGTCGGGGCGCTCGCTGATCAGCGGCCGCAGATCGAGGATCTCGAAGACCCGCTCGAAGCTGACGAGGGCGCTCATGATCTCGACCCGGGCACCCGCCAGGGCGGTCAGTGGCGCGTAGAGGCGGGTGATCAGCAGGGCGAGCGCGACGACGGCGCCGGGTTCGAGCCCCCCGGTCAGGGCGTGGTAACCGCCGAGCCCGTAGACGAGGGCGAGGGCCAGGGCGGAGACGAGGGTGAGGGCGGTGATGAAGACGTACTGGGCCATGGCGGTACGGACACCGATGTCCCGGACCCGGCGGGCCCGCTCCGCGAACTCGGCCGACTCCTCCTCGGGCCGCCCGAACAGCTTGACCAGGGTCGCGCCGGGCGCGGAGAAGCGCTCGGTCATCTGGGTGCCCATCGCCGCGTTGTGCCGCGCGGCCTCGCGCTGGAGCGCGGCGACCCGGGTACCGGTGCGGCGGGCGGGAAGGACGAAGACGGGCAGCAGGAGCAGGGCGAGCAGGGTGATCCGCCAGGAGAGCGTGAGCATCACGGCGAGGGTGAGCAGCAGGGTCACCAGGTTGGTGACCACCCCGGAGAGGGTGCTGCTGAAGGCCCGCTGGGCGCCGACGACATCGTTGTTCAGCCTGCTGACCAGCGCTCCGGTACGGGTGCGGATGAAGAAGGCGACGGGCATCCGCTGGACGTGGTCGAAGACGGCGGTGCGCAGATCGAGGATCAGTCCCTCGCCGAGCCGGGCCGAGAACCAGCGCCCCAGCAGCCCGAGTCCGGCCTCGGCGACGGCGATCAGGGCGATGAGCCCGGCGAGCCGGAGCACCCGCCCGGGTTCGGCGCCGCCGACGATCGCGTCGACGACCCGGCCCGCGAGCACGGGTGTCGCGACCGCGAGCAGCGCCGTGGCCACGCCGATCAGCATGAACCAGCGGATCCGCGCCCGGTGCGGCCGGGCGAAGACCAGGATGCGCCGCAGCGTGGCACGGGAGAACGGCCGCTGGTCGCGCTGGGCCTGCACGGTGCTCTGGAGGGAGGACCACGCGGTGAGTTCCATGCTCATGGAAGTGCCTTCCTGACAGGGGGAAGTCCTGGCGCGGAGACCCGCCCGGGAACGTCAGGAACGCTAATAACTCAACCAAGCTTGAGGTCAAGGCGCGTTCGCGCGGAAGCGCCGCCGCGCAACATCTCTCCTCGAAGCCACCTCGCGGATGACGTCCCGTCACACGAGACCACCATCACCCCTGAAACATCTTGACTTTGGTATAGACATGGCCTAGACCAAGGGGCTATTCTCAGACTTGGTCTAGACCGCATGACGGTGAGCCCCCAACATACGGCTCACCCTCCCCACAGCTCCCTCACACCCCCACAGGAGCGAAGCATGCGCAGAAAGATCACGTCATCCCTGATCAGCCTCGGGGTCGTCGCCGCCTCCGTCCTCGTCGCCACCGGCAGCGCGCAGAGCCACGGCTACACCGAAGGCCCCATCAGCCGTCAGAAGGCGTGTGCCAACGGCACCGTCAAGAACTGCGGGCTGATCATCTACGAGCCGCAGAGTGTCGAGGGCCCCAAGGGCTTCCCCGCCAGTGGGCCCGCCGACGGCAAGCTGTGTTCGGCGGGCGTGGGCCGCTTCGCCGAACTGGACGACCCGCGCGGTGGCGCCTGGCCCGCGACCTCGGTACGGGCGGGCGAGAGCCGCACCTTCACCTGGCGGTTCACCGCCCGGCACGCCACGAGCGACTTCCGCTACTACATCACCAAGGACGGCTACAACCCGGCCCGGGTGCTGACCCGCGCCGACCTGGAGACCCAGCCCTTCCTCACCGTGCCGTTCGGCGGCAAGCAGCCGCCGGAGACGGTGAGCCACTCGGGCACCCTGCCGGGCAAGTCCGGCAGGCATCTGATCCTCGGGGTCTGGAACATCGCGGACACCGGGAACGCGTTCTACGCCTGCTCGGACGTCACCTTCTGACCCCTCCCCGTCCACCCCTATCCCACCCCTGCTTCCCCTGACCCGGCCCCGGCCGGACCCCGATCGAACCCCGACCCACCCCTGACTCGACCCTGACCGGGTCCCGGCCCGAACCCTGAGCCGGGGCCCGGGCCGGGGCCTGAGCCAGGACCCGAGTGGAACCCGGCCCCGCTCCCCACCCGGCGTCCAGCCGGCACCGAGCCAGGTCCGGTCCCGCGTACGGGCGGCGCCACCG
>NZ_JBHVHF010000220.1:0-14088 GCF_042800315.1 Streptomyces sp. NPDC057638 | reverse complement strand
GTCAGGGGCCCCGCCGCACATGGCGGGGCCCCTGCCGTCGTCCCGGGGCGACGGCCACCGGACAGCGGCGGGCGTCACACCGCCGGGCGGTGTCGCCCGGGGGGCGGGGCTGTCTAGGGTCGGGGGATGTTCGCCGCCTACGCAGCACGTATCGACCGTGACCGGCCGCTGGACGGACTGGAGCTGGGGGAACGGCCCGCGCCCGAGGCGCGCCCCGGCTGGACCACCGTCACCGTGAAGGCCGCCTCCCTCAACCACCATGACCTCTGGTCCCTGCGCGGGGTCGGGCTGCCCGCCGAACGGTTGCCGATGATCCTCGGCTGTGACGCCGCCGGGATCGACCCCGACGGCAACGAGGTCGTCCTCCACTCCGTGATCGGCCAGACCGGTCACGGCGTCGGCCCCGACGAACCCCGCTCCATCCTCACCGAGCGCTACCAGGGCGCCTTCGCCGAACAGGTCTCCGTTCCCACCTGGAACCTGCTGCCCAAGCCCCCGGAGCTGAGCTTCGAGGAGGCCGCCTGTCTGCCGACCGCCTGGCTCACCGCGTACCGGATGCTCTTCACCCAGGCCGGGGTGCGCCCCGGCGACCGGGTGCTGGTCCAGGGCGCGGGCGGCGGGGTGGCGACCGCCGCGATCGTCCTGGGCCGGGCGGCTGGGCTGCGGATGTACGCGACCAGCCGGGACGCCGCCAAACGCGCCCGCGCCCTGGAACTGGGCGCCGAGGCGGTCTTCGAGCCCGGTGCCCGGCTGCCGCGGCGGGTCGACGCCGTCATCGAGACGGTCGGCGCCGCCACCTGGTCCCACTCGGTGAAGTCGCTGCGCCCCGGTGGCACCCTGGTGACCTCCGGCGCCACCAGCGGCGACCCGGCCCGGATGGAACTCCAGCGGATCTTCTACCTGGAGCTGAGGGTGATCGGCTCCACCATGGCCTCCCGGGACGAACTGGAGGACCTCCTCTCCTTCTGCGCGGCGACCGGGGTGCGCCCGGTCATCGACGAGGTCCTCCCGCTGGAGCGGGCCCGTGACGGTTTCGCCCGGATGGAGCGGGGCGGACTCTTCGGCAAGGTGGTCCTGACGCCCGGGTGAGCGCGGTCAGCCGGGCCTGCCCCCGTACGTACGGACGTGTACGTACGGGGGTGAGGGGTCCCGTCGCCGTCAGCGGCGGGCGAGGCGCTGGGTGGTCCAGCGGATGACCTCGGGGTCGGAGGCGGGAACGACGGACACGTGGTCGGCGTCCGGGTACTCGCGGTAGGTCACCTTCGAGCCCTGGGCGGCGAGCCGCTGCGCGTAGCGGGCGGTGACATGGGCCTGGACGATCTCGTCCTTGGCGCCCTGGCCGATGAAGAGCGGCCGGTCCAGCCGGACGACGGGGGTGTTGATGTGCTTCCGGGCCGCCGCCATCAGCGCCCGGTCGGTCTCGGGGCGCTTCTTCCAGACGTTGCCGTCATGCAGACCCTCCCGTCTCACCTGGGCGAAGAGGTCCTCGAAGCACTTGTTGCGGGCCGTCGGCAGCAGGGTGCGGGCCTTCTCGCTGAAGAGACGCGTGAAGTCCAGCGCGGGGTCGGCCGCCGTCAGTCCCCGCATGACCAGCGGATAGAGCGCGATGCGCATGGCGCGTTCAGCACCGCGGGAGTCCGCCGGATCGGGGCGGTGCGCGATCAGCCGGGTGAACTCCGTCGGTGGCGCGGTCGCGACCGCGCCCCGGAAGTCCAGCTCCGGCGCGTAGCGGGTGGCGTGCACGGCGGTACTGATGGCCGCGTGGCCGCCCTGCGACTGGCCCATCACCACCCAGGTCCCCGAGACACCCCGGTGGGCCTGGCGGGCCGCGCGCACGATGTCGGTGGAGCTGTGGGCGGCGCTGCGGGCATGGAGATACGGGTGCGGGCCACGGGTGCCGAGCCCCTCGTAGTCGGTGGCGACCACGGCGACCCCCCGGTCCAGCCAGCCCCGCACGAAGGGGTCGTGCGGCAGCCCCGGGTCGGTCCTGCTGGGGGCGCAGGCGTCGGCGGTGCCGACCGTGCCATGGGTGAGCGAGATGACGGGCCAGCCGCCCCGGGGGGCCTTCCCGGCCGGGGCGTAGAAGAGCCCGGTCACCGTCACCGGGCCGCCCCGGGCGCCGGTGGAGGCGTAGCTGAGGAGCTGCCCCGGGCCACCGTGCGGGCGGTGTTCCCGGCCCAGGGCGACGGCCTTGAGCAGGGTGCCGGGCGCGGGCTTAGCCGTGGCGGCGGTCGTGGTGGCGGCGGTCGTGGTGGTCGCCGTCGCGGTCGCGGGGCGCTCCGGGCGCGGGGGCTGCGTACCGTCCGCCGTCGCGGGGGCGACGGCGAGACCGGTCAGGGTCCCGGCGAGGGCGAGTGCGGCGGTGACGGCGGGCATGCCGCTCCAGGCGGCGCGGCGTCGTGCCACGGCCGGTCGTGCGGAGGTCACGGACGTCCCTTCGGGGGTGGATGAGGGCCCCGGCGCGCCGGGGCGGAGATCATCGCGCGATGAGGTGAAGGCTAGTCAGCAACCGTGTGCCGTCGGGGCGTCCGTGGGGATGAGCGGGCATCAGACCGGGGTGGGAGAGGGGCGGAGGTTCTCCACCTGAGGGACCAGATCGCGGGGGGTGGTCCCGGGCGGAGTGCCCCCCTCGGTACCGGAGGCAGCGGGCCCCTCCCCCTGGACTCCGTCCCGGGGCATGACACCAACGGCACCTCTCCCTCTGGGCCTTCGGCCCGGCTGGGGGTACCCCGGGCGGAGCCTGGGGGAGTACCCCAGCGTTGTCGGAATCGCCCGAGTACACCCCGTACGAGGACGACCGCCCCCCCGGCACGCCGGGGGGACCTTCACGGCTCGCGATCCTTCCCCTCGGCCCCGGGGGCCTGGGGAGACCCCATGCCTCGGCCCCGGGGGGGCTGGGGAGACCCCATGCCTCGGCCCCGGGGGCCTGGGGAGACCCCATGCCTCGGCCCCGGGGGCCTGGGGAGACCCCAACCCTCGGCCCCGGGGGCCTGGGGAGACCCCAACCCTCGGCCCCGGGGGGCTGGGGAGACTCCATGCATCTGACGCCGCAGGCTGATCCTCGAAGGCCGCGCGGACAGGGCCTAGCGTGGCGGGGTGTGGAGGAGTGCCGTGATGTGGGCCGCCGCCGTGGAGAGATGGCGGCGGGCCTCGCCGACCTGGGCGGCGGTGATGCCCTGGTCGCGCGCCGCGTCCCGGATGTCGTCGCGGAAGCGGTCCAGCAGGCGTTCCAGGTCCCGGGCCGGGTCGCCGGAGGGTGTGGTCTCCTCGGACCAGGCGGGAGGCGCCGCCGGGGTGCTGGTGGGGGCGGGCGCCGCGGGGGGAGCCGGGGCGTCCGGGGCCCCGGACGCGGCGGGAGGCGGCGGGGGCGGCGACCCCGCTGGTCCTGTCGGGCCTGTCGGGCCTGTCGCCCCTGTCGGGCCCGGCGGCGTGGGGCGGGACGGTGTGCCCCAGCCCAGCCCGCCCAGCTGTGTCCCCAGCTCCGACAGGCCCTCGCGCAGCCCGGTCGGCCAGTCGCCGCGCGCGAAGTGCTCCTGTACCTCCTGCGCGATGCGCTGCACCTCCTGCCGGGCCTTCGTCTGGGCCTCCTTCGCCTGACGGCGGGCCTGGCGGGCCTCCTCGCGCGCCTTGCGGGCCTGCTCCTGCCACTCGTGGGTGGCCTTGCGCCACTCCTCCTGCTCGCCGGCGGCACCCGCGCGGGCCCGGGAGGCGGCCGCCCGTACCTCCGTGCGGAGCTTGCCCGCGGCACCCCGTACGTCATCGCGGATCTCCGCCGCCAGCTCGGAGACCGACTCGCCGATCTCCAGCTCCAGATCGGCCAGTTCGCCGCTGCGGCCCGCCAGCTCCGCGCGGCCCGCCTCGGTGATCGAGTAGACCTTCCGGCCGCCCTCGGTGGCATGGGTGACCAGGCCCTCGGCCTCCAGCTTGGCCAGCCGGGGGTAGACCGTGCCCGCCGACGGCGCGTACAGGCCCTGGAAGCGCTCCTCCAGCAGCCGGATCACCTCGTACCCGTGGCGCGGCGCCTCGTCCAGGAGCTTGAGCAGATACAGACGGAGTCTGCCGTGGGCGAAGACAGGAGGCATGTCAGAGCACCTTTCCGGAGAGGTCGGCCGGGTCAGCGGGGTCCGTGGGGGGCGCGGGAACGGTCGGCACCTCCGAGGCGTCGCCGCCGTCGCGGCCGTCTCCGTCGGTGCCGCCGTCTGCGTCGGCTCCGTCGTCTTCGGACCTTCCCGGTCCGCGCAGCAGGGCGACCGAGCCGGACATCGTGGTCGCCTTGAGCGTGCCCGCGCCGGGGCCGAGTCTGCCCCTGATCCTCTTGGTGCCCCACTCGTCGCTCACCCGCAGAGCGGTGAAGGCGTTGGAGACCGATCCGCCCGTGGTGTCCACCTCCACCGTCGCGTCGGCGGACCCGGGCAGCCGGATCGCGATCTCCCCGGAGACCGTCGAGAGGGCGATATCCGCCGGGCGCGCGGCGCCGCCGCCGTCGGCCAGATCCACCAGCATGTCGCCGCTGATGGAGTCGGCCCGGAAGGACGCGTCCGGGGCCCCCTCGATGACCGTCAGATGGCCGGAGACGGAGTTGTAGCGCAGCCCGCCGCTGAGGGACTGGGCCTCCAGGTCACCGGAGACCGTCTCGGCCTGGACCTCGCCGGAGATCCGTACCAGTGTGGCGTCACCGTCGACGCTCTGGACGCTGGTGGCGCCCTGGATGCCGGAGATCACCGCCCCGGCGCCCACCACCCCGACCCTGACCCGCGTCCGGGTCGGCACGGCGAGGGAGACCGTCACCTCCCGGTGCCAGCCCTTGCGGTCGAGCCAGCGCAGCCAGCCCTTCCAGGACAGGTCCGCGTACGAGACGGTCAGCGACGAGCCCGTCCGGGTGATGACGAGCGGAGGGCCCTCGATGTGCGACACCTCCAGGCGGGGGGAACCCTCGTCTGTGCCCACCACGTTCACCGTTCCGTTGACGACCCGTATGTCGAGTGCGGTCAGCGGGGTGTCGAAGGTGAGCTTGCGGGGCTCCGCGACCTCCCAGGTCGTCTCTGTCATCACGCTGACCTCCCGGCTCGGCCCGGACGCAACATATCGCGTCTTCCGGGGAAAACGATATATCGCGAATAGGGGATGTCAAGGGTCGGGAGGAGCGACGGGCCGGGCCGCCGGCCGGGCGGGTGGGAGTGTCCGCGAGGGCGGGTGAGGGTGGCCGATAGGGGTATCGGCGGGCAAAGTGGGTGAATCCGCCTAGGCCCCGGGCGGGGACTTCGCCTAGCGTGAGGCGCATGAACGCGACACCCGTGGGCGCGCTCCTGCTCTGCCGGGCCGAGCCCTCCTCCGTACGTCCCCCGGCGCATCTGCTGCGCGAACACCATCTGCTCGCGTCCGCCGGAGACGGCTGGAGCGTCCTGGTGCCCGAGGGGCGGCCCTGGCGGGAACGGGAGGGCGGCCCGGACGACGCCACGCGCGACCTCACGCGTGACTCCGCCCAGGAGGGCGCGCGGGAGGGCGCGCGGGAGGACAGGGACGTGATCGACCGGGTCGTCGGCGGCTGGGCCTCGGCGCTCAGCGTCGCCACCGGGCGGCCCGCGCTCGCGCTGTGGTGGGACGGCGACCGGGTCGGCTTCACCCTCGCCTCCGGCTTCCGGCGGCCCGTCGGCTACGTCTGGCTCGCCGACGGCACACCCGCGGGCGAGGAGGAAGCCCTGCACACGTTCGCCGCCCGCCTCGGACTCGACCCGGTGCTCGACCTCCAGACCCTGGAACCCCTCACCCACCCCGACAGCGCCGCCGACGGGCGGGCCCGGCTCCTGGGCCTCATCGCCGTCCTCGCCCGCATCGGACTGCGGCTGCCGCCAGGGCTCGCGCCCGGCGAACCCACCGGCGCGCTGTGGGCCGCCGCGCGGACGGCGGGCGCCGAGACCATCGAATGGGCGGGATGGCGGGACGCGGTACGGGTGGAACTGCACGCCGTGGAGGAAGGGCTCGACCACTGGCTCAAAGAGCCCAGACGGCGGGGCGAGAGGCTGGGGGCGGCGCAGGTGGCGATGGGGGTGCCGGTGCTGGTGTACGGGGTGCGGCGGGGGAGCGCGGGGTGGGTGGTGGCGGGGTGCGTCCTCCTCGCCAACGGGTTCCTGCACTCCCGCCGCTAGGCCCCTGGGGCCTCGCCTGTGGGCCCCCTCCCCCGCTTGTGGGTTCGCCCACCCGGTGCGCTCGGGGCCCACCCTGTTGTGGGCGGTCGTGCCACAGGGCCGTGGAGGTGCCCCCGGCCGAAGGCTGGGGGAGGGCGGGCACACGGGAACCACGTGCTGGGCAGGTCTTCTCGTTGCCCAGCCCGGACGGGTCCACTGGGCCATGGCTCGCACCCCGGGATACGGGCCCGCTGAAGGGCGCACCTTCGGGTGCGACGGCAATGCCTCGCGGGAGGCGGGCCGACAGGGCCTGGTGCCCAGGTGGTGGGCTTGTGCCCCCCCGTTCCGCCGCGCGGAACGGCGTGCCCACCAGCGGGTGGACCCGGCGTGCCTCCAGCGCGTAGCCCGCAGGGTGGACCCGCACACAGGGGGCGGTCCGCCAGGTCGGGCCAGGTCGGGCCAGGTCGGGCCGGGTCTGGTCGTGCAGGCCCTAGGCCGGGCTATTCGTCTTCGTCGTCGAGGCGGGCGAGCCAGGTCGCGAGGCGTTCGACCGGGACCTCGAAGTCAGGGTTGAGGTCCACGAAGGTGCGCAACTGCTCGGCGAGCCACTCGAAGGTGACCTCCTCCTCGCCGCGCCGCTTCTCCAGTTCCTCGATGCCGCGATCGGTGAAGTACAAGACATGCTCCTGGTACGGATGGGGGACTACCCCTTCAGACTACGGTCACCGCAGTCGTGGCCCCACGTCCACCGAATCCACGGGGGTAGCCGTGAACGCACGTGTCCAGCGCATCGAACTGCCCGGGGGTGCCGTGATCGACGCCCGGCTGACCCGCTCCGACGGCGGCTATGGCGAGGACGACGAGGACGTCGGCTTCCTCGACGGCGCCGCCGCGAAGGTGGAGCGCCTCCAGGAGCTGATCGCCGGGGTCGGCGCCTCGGTGCTGGAGGCGGCCGCCGCCACCCGCCCCGATGAGGCCACCGTCACCTTCGGGATCGAGCTGGCCGCCAAGTCGGGCACCGCGCTCGCGGTGCTCGCCTCGGGGGAGACCCGGGCCTCCATCCAGGTCAGCCTGGTGTGGCGGCTGGCCGAGCAACGGGAGCGACGGGACGACCCGCCGGGGGCGCCACCCGGGGCCGCCCCCGGCAGAGACGGCGGGCACGGTGACTGACTCCGACCCGGTGATCGAGGCGCTCGCCCGTGCCGCCACCGTCCGGATCGGTTCGGGTGTGGCGGGCGAGCCCGCCTGGGGCACGGGCTTCTTCGTCGCCCCCGGCTCGCTGCTGACCTGTGCCCATGTCCTCGCGCCGCATCTGCGGGGCCGCCGGGACCGGGTCTTCCAGGTCGGCGGCAGCGAGCTGAACGGCGGCCAGCCGCTGGAGGCCGTGCTGGAGCGCTGGCTGCTGGAGGGGGAGCCGGGCCCCGAGCAGCGGGTGCCGGTGGAGCAGGATCTGGCGCTGGTGCGGCTGGTGGAGAGCGGGGTGGAGCATGAGTGCGTCTGGCTGACCGACCGGACCGACTACCCGGGCGGCCATGGTGTCGTCCAGGGCTACCGTCCACGGGAGGACGGCCGGACGGTCCGCTGGAAGGCGGCGGCCCTCATCAACGGCTTCGACGATGACTACGGGCTGCGGTTCCGGCCGGAGGCCGAGTTCCCCCGGGGTGGTTCCGGCTCGCCCGTCCTCGACGCGCACAGCGGTGCCGTCGTCGGGGTACTGAAGTCCCGGCGGGTGGGCCGGGACGGCGGGATGGCCATCGCCGCGACCGCGCTGCGCCGCTTCGGCCCCCTCTGCCAGGCCCTGATGGCCGCCCATGACCGCTGGCACGGTGAACACCCCAAGATCTCCGGCCATAACTGGATCGAGCGCCAGCACCAGCTGCCCGGCGCCGGGGTGCATACCGGCGGTGAGCAGTGGAGCCCCCGTGACCGGCGCGAGGCGCTCTCGCTGCTCGCCACGGTCCATCCGCCGGACGGCATCCGGCCCGTGGCCGAGATCGCCAAGAAGGCCCGGGGCGGGGTGGCGGCGCCACCCGGCCAGCTCCGCCCGTACACCTGGCGGGACGGCCACGGTCTGCTGTACGAGGCGGGGCAGCCGGTCGCCGCCATCGCCGCCCTGCACTATCTGCAACTGGTGGTGGAGTACGAGCGGGCGCGCGGCGGCGACCCGGAGGCGCTCTCCGCGTGGGTGGGGCACCGGCTCCAGGAGGTGCCCCGGATCGTGCACACCGTCGTCACCGAGGCGAGTCTGCCGCCGGGCCTCGGCCGGGCCGCCGCCGAGGACGGCCGGATCATCACCCGCTATCCGGGTCCCGGCGACGGCGGGGTGGTGGTCATCGTGGAGCTGGAGCCGGTCACCGACGCCCATCCCACCCGGTTCTACTGGCGGCTGCGGGTCGATGACGGCCATGACCTCAACGAGCCGCTGCACGAGGAGCAGACCGGCGACGGTGTGCCGCCCGAACGGCTGGTCCAGGAGTTGCGGGGGCCGCTCGCCGAGATCTTCGCCTCGGTGGACGCGCCCGGGGCGCCCGCCCCGCTGGAGGTCGCCCTGCCCGCCGACCACTTCGACACCGCCGTGCACCGCTGGCAGCTCACCGACATGGCCCGCCTCCACCATCCGGCGTATGTCGGGGTACGGCGGATGGTGGTGTTGCGGGACATCACCAGACGAGGAGAACCGGACCCCGTCTGGTTCCGCCGCTGGGAGGCCACCGCCACCGCCGAGTCCCTCACCGCGTGCCGGACCCCGCCGCTCCTCCAGGTGCCCCGGCCGCGCCACTTCGCCGAGATGGCGCCGTCGGCCGTGCCCGTGCTGTGCCGCCCGGCGGGCAGCGGTGTCGGCCGCCGCGCCATCGGGATGGCGCTCGCCGCCGGGCACGGCATCGCGCTCTGGCATACCGACAGCCACCCCGACCACGGGTGCACCGACTTCTGCGACGAACTCCACACCGGTGCCGCCCTGTTGCTGCGGGGCACGGCGGGTCCCCGGGAACTGCCGGACCGGTTGCGGCGTATCAGAGACGACATCAGTGGTACCCGGCACAGTGGACACTGGGCGGAGGGGGTGGCCCTGCTCTATGACGATCCGAGTCGTCCGCTGCCCGCCGATGATGGGTTCCCGGTGGACTCACCATGAACGGAGCGTGGGATTCCGGAGTTTGCGCGGTGATACCGTCCCGGTTCGCCCCCGCTGACAGCAATGGACATCCGGCCGCGCGGGTACATATCCGGCGTTGCCCCCACCGGTCCGCCCGGCCGCCTGTGAGGAGCGAGCGATGGACGACTGGCTGATCTACCGAGGGGTCGGGGCGCCCGACCCCGCCCGTCTTGACCGGCTCCCGCCACCCCCGCCGTGGCGGGTCTTCACCGGCGATCCCCTCCCCGGCGAGCCGCCCCCCATCGACTCCTCCTCCACCCGCCGCCTCGGCGCCCGCGTCGGCGCCCCGCCCACCCAGGACGGCGAGGTCCTCCACCTCGTCAACGCCGCGCTCTATCTGCGCCGCCCCCTGCTGGTGACCGGGGAACCCGGCTCCGGCAAATCCACCCTCGCCCACTCCCTCGCCTATGAGCTCGGACTCGGCCGGGTGCTGCCGTGGCCCGTCGTCAGCCGCACCGAACTGAAGGACGGGCTCTATACGTACGACGCCATCGGCCGCCTCCAGGACGCCCAGCTCGCCGAGCGGGAACACCGCACCCCCGACGACATCGGCCGCTACATCAAGCTCGGCCCCCTCGGCACCGCGCTGCTGCCCACCGTCCGCCCCCGGGTGCTGCTCATCGACGAACTGGACAAAAGCGATATCGATCTGCCGAACGACCTGCTCAACGTGGTGGAGGAGGGCGAGTTCGCCCTCCCCGAACTGGAGCGGCTCGCCGACCGGCCCGGCCAGGACACCGTCCATGTCCTCACCGACGACGGCCGCCGGGTCCCGGTGCGCGGTGGCCGGATCCGCTGTCGCGCCTTCCCCGTGATCGTGATGACCAGCAACGGCGAGCGCGACTTCCCCGCGCCCCTGCTGCGCCGCTGTATCCACCTCCATCTCGACCCGCCGCGCGACGAACGCCTCGCCGCCATGGTCCAGGCCCACTTCGGCGCGGGCGCCGACGAGCACAACCTCGACCTCATCAACCGCTTCACCAGCGACGGCGCCGAGGGCGAGCTGAGGCCGACGGACCAACTGCTCAACGCGATCTATCTGACCCAGTACGCGGTACGGACGGAACCAGGCCGCCGTGAGGAGATCGCCGACCTGCTGATCCGGCCCCTCGACACCCGGCACCGGTGACACCGTGACCGGTTCCGGGGGAGTGGGCGGGGACGCTCCGTGGCCGGGCGGGGACCGTCGGGGGGAGGACGGCGGGCCGCTGTCACCGGAGGAACGGACGCCACAGGAACGGACGCCACAGGAACGGACGCCGGGGGAGTGGGTGCCGCCCGGTGCGGTACCCGAGCCCGAGCCGCCGGGCGCGCCGACCCCGCCAGCACCGCCGGGCCGGCCCGGCCCCTCGGCCGCGTTCGACCGGGGCGTCCTCACCGCCTTCGTCGCCCGGTTGCGGGAGGCCGACCTCACGCCCAGCGCCGAGGAAGTGGCCGACGCCCTCTGGCTCGCCCGCCATGTCCCCGCCGCCGACACCCGGAGCCTCGGGACCTCCCCCTCCGTACCGGCGGCCGGTGAACGGTCCGGCGGTCCGGGCGGCGGGGTCGCGCCGGAACCCATCCCGCCCCGGCTGCCCCGGCCCGCCGGAGGACCCCTGACCCGGCCCCGCGTCGCCCTCTACGGGCCCGCGCAGCCTCCCACCGCCGACGGCGGCCGCGAGAGCGGCTCGGTCAGCCCCGTCACCGTGCCCGCGCCCGCCGTCCTGCCCGACACCCCCGCCCTGGAACGCTCCCTGCGGCCGCTCCAGCGCTACCGCCCGCCCATGCGGCTGGTCCGCAGCGAACTCGACGAGATCGCCACCGCCGACCGTGCCGCCGACACCGGGCTCGTCCTGCCCGTCCTCCTGCCGGTGCGGCGCCGCGAGGCCCGGCTCGCGCTCGTCATGGACGACTCCAGCTCCAACATCGTCTGGGAGGCCGCCCTCGACGAACTGCGCCAGATCTGCGAACGCGCCGGAGCCTTCCGCGAGATCACCGTCCACCGCGTCGGCGACGACCGGACCGCCGCACCCCCCGGCGACCCCACCGGACGGCGGCTCACCCTCGTCCTCAGCGACTGCGCCGGGCCGCTGTGGCGCAGCGGCACCATGCAGCGCCTCCTGCACACCTGGGGCAGCACCGCGCCCGTCGCCGTCGTCCAGCCACTGCCCCAGCGGATGTGGGGCCGTACCCATCTGCCCGCCCGCGCCGGACTGCTGCGGCGGCGCGAGGGACCCGCCGGACGGCTGGAGTTCAGCCCCCACCGGGGACCCGCCACCGGACGGGGCCTGCCGGTGCCCGTCCTCGCCCCCCGCCGCTCCTCCTTCGAGGCCTGGACCCGGCTGATCGCGGGCGCCACCGGACAGTCCCTCCAGGCCGCCGCCGCGACCGTCTTCCGCCACCACCGGCCCGCCACCGAACGCCCCCGCGCGGAACGCCCCCTCGCCCCCGTCGAACGGGTCCGCCTCTTCCGCCGCACCGCCTCCCCCGCCGCCGCCCAGCTCGCCGTCTACCTCTCCGCCGTGCCGCTGCTGCTGCCCGTGATGCGGCTCGTCCAGCGCGCCATGCTGGTCCGCAGCGGCCCCGACGTCCTCGCCGAGGTCCTCCTCGGCGGACTGCTGCGCCGCGACGACCCCGACCCCACCAGGACGGGGCAGGAACCCTCGTACACCTTCCTGGACGGCGTACGGGAGGAACTGCTCGGACAGCTCGGCGCGGGCAGCGCGACCCTGGTGCTCAAACACTGCTCCGAGTACGTCGAATCCCGCTACGGACGCACCGCCCGCAACTTCCCCGCGCTCGCCGCCGCCTTCCTCACCGGCGCCGTCGACCCGCGCGCCGAGTCCCAGCCCGCCCAGGAGAGCGGACCGCTGCTCGCCTTCGCCCAGGTCTCCTCCCAGGTGCTGCGCCGGTTCGGCGCGCCCCCACCCGCCATCACCCACGGCGCCCCGCCCAAGGACGGCCCCGGCGGGCTCGCCGCCCAGGCCCGCGCCTGCCTGGACCACTTCGGCGAGCACGGCACCGTACGGGACCTGGACACCGCCGTACGGCTGCTCAGCGCCGCCACCCAGACCGAACGGCGGACCACGGCCCGCGCCGGGCTCTACGAGGAACTCGCCGAGGCCCTGCTGCGGCGCTGGCTCGTCCGGCCGCTCCCCGAAGACCTGCCCGAGGCCCTCGAAGCCGCCCAGAACGCCATCTCCGGCGGGCCGCCCAAAGCCCAGCTCACCCTCGCCCGGGTACTGGAACTGATGGCCGACGAGGTCGCCGCCGGGCGGCTGCACCCCAAACTCGTCCCCGAATGGGCCGGACTCCAGGCGGCGGACGGCGCCGGCGGTGAGAACACCGCCGGGCCCGTCGCCGCCGTCCTCCTCGCCGCCGCCGAGAGCAGCCTCGCCGACCTCACCGACGGCCCGCCCGGACAGCGACACCCGTTCGGTGACGGCGACGACACCGTCCCCCCGGGCGGCCCCCTGCGGGACACCGCCGCCGTCGCCCGGGTCCGGGTCCTGCGGCGGCTCGCCGTCCTCGGCGCCGCCCATCCGCCGAGCGGCTCCCCCGCCCCCTGGTTCACCAGCACCCTGCGCACCGCCCTCGACGTCCTCCAGCCTCTCGCCGACGTCTTCGGTGAACCCGTGCCCGAAGCCCTCGCCGACCTGCGGCCCGGCGGCCACCGCGCCCCCTCCGAATCCGCGCTGCTGACCCGGGGCGGCATCCTGCTCGACCTCGCCCGCCACCACCGGGGCGAAGGCGTCGTGCCGCCCGTCGCCGTCGACCCCGCCGCCTCCCGCGCCTACGCCCAGCGCGCCGGAGACGACCTCCACGCGGGCATCGACGCCATGGACTGGGGCGCCGTCGACCCCGGCGAACTCCAGCGCGCCTGGCTCGACTACGCCGACGCCATCGAGTTCTCCGACGAGGACCCCGACGACGACACCCGGCTGCGCATCCTCCAAGCCCTCGACCAGGCCCGCCGCAACGTCGGCGACGACGAGGAGACCCACGCCCACATCCTGCTGCGGATGGCCCGGCTGCTCGAACAGCGCTACGCCGCCACCGGCAGCTGGGCCCACCGGGACTCCGCCATCGCCGCCTGGGCCGAGGCCCTGCCGCTGCTGCCCCCCGGCCACCCCGAACGCGCGGGCGTCCTCACCTCCCTCGGCCGCCAGCTCACCGAACGCGGTGTCGACAAGGACGCCCCCGGCGATGTCCACCTCGCCGTACGGGCGCTGCGCGGCGCCATCGACGGCACCCCCACCGCCCACCCCGAACTCCCCGGACGGCGCGCCCTGCTCGGCCAGGCCTACCTCGAACGGTTCCGGGCCGAAGGAGCCCTCGCCGACCTCCACGAGGCCGACTGGACCCTGGGAGCGGCGGCGCGGGACGCCGACGACCCCGAACTCGCGGCATACGCGTGGTGGCACCGCAGCCTCACCTCCGCGCTGCTGGCCCGGCGCACCACCGACCGGGGACGGCTGCGGAGCGCCGTCGGCTATCTGCGGGAGGCGGAGCGGGGCGCGGAGGAACTCCTGGAAGGCGCTGTGACGGCGCAGTGGGAGCGGGCGGGACGGCTGGAGCGTACGGCGGGGCCGGAGCGGGCGCTGGAGGAGCTCCGGGCGGTGCTGTCGCTGCTGGACGCGGTGGGGGTGGGGCCGGTGGAGCTGATCCGCCGCGAGGTCACCCGCCTGGAACGCACCCGCTGACCCTCCGGGCCCGCCCCGCCCGGTGCCCACACGGGTGTGGACCCCGGGCCCACAGGGAATCGGGTGGCCCCCTCCGAACCGGCGCCGCCGGGAACGCCGAGGGCCCGGCGCGCCTCCTGGTGGG
>NZ_JBHVHF010000219.1:0-14126 GCF_042800315.1 Streptomyces sp. NPDC057638 | reverse complement strand
CCCCGGCTCGGTGGGAGCCGGGGCCCTCGGAGGCTCCCAGGGAAGGAATCGAACCCTCATTCAATGGACCAAAACCATTTGTCCTGCCATTAGACGACCTGGGATGGATCGCCCGCGTCGGCCCGTCTGAGTGAGCCATCGCTCACGCGGCGCCCCCTACTATGCCGTACCGAACGCCATCTGTGCGACGGCCCCGGCCCCCTCGTCCGCCGCGCCGTACGGGCCCTAAGTCCTGGGAAAATCACCCACCCGCGCCCGTAGGCTGGGAGCCATGACCACAACGGGGGCACACCAGGACGGCACGGGCACGACCGCCCGTACCTGGCTGTGGTGGGGACGGCGGCGGAGCGTCGCGCTGGACGTGGGGCTCGCGCTGATCTCCGCCGTCGAGAGCGCGGTCGAAGGCGCGGTCTTCGCCGGGGAAGTCGGATTCGCGATACCCCTCGGGGTGGTCTTCGGACTGCTCGTGGGGTCGGCGCTGGTGCTGCGGCGGCGCTGGCCCGTCGCCGTGGTCCTCGTCTCGATCGCCGTCACCCCCGCCGAGGTCGGCATCCTCCTCACCATCGTCGGCCTCTACTCCCTCGCCGCCAGCGAGGTGCCGCGCCGGATCGTGGCCCTCCTCGCCGGGATGTCGCTGACCGCCACCCTGATCGTCTCCCTGATCCGGATCCAGCAGGACGTCGGAGACACCGCCAGTCAGTGGTACGTGCCCGCCATGGCCGGATTCATGGCGGTCGGACTGACCATGCCGCCGGTCCTCTTCGGCCTCTACATAGGCGCCCGGCGCCGGCTGATGGAGTCCCTGCGCGAACGCGCCGACAGCCTCGAACAGGAACTCGACCTCCTCGCCGACCGCGCCGAACAGGGTGCCCAGCTCGCCCGCCAGGAAGAGCGCACCAGGATCGCCCGCGAGATGCACGACGTCGTCGCCCACCGGGTGAGCCTCATGGTCGTCCACGCCGCCGCGCTCCAGGCCGTCGCCCTCAAGGACCCGCAGAAGGCCGTCAAGAACGCCGCGCTCGTCGGCGACATGGGCCGCCAGGCCCTCACCGAACTCCGCGAGATGCTCGGCGTGCTGCGGGCGGGCGACGACCAGCACACCGCACCCCGCCTCACCGACACCCGCTCCGGCGACAGCGCCGCCGTCCCCCTCGCGGCCGTCGGAGCCGCCGCCGCCGCTGCCGCCGCGGCCGCCGCCGAGGCCGGACCGTCCCTCGCCGACGTCGAAGACCTCGTCGGACAGTCCCGGCAGGCCGGAATGGTCGTGGAACTCTCCGTCCACGGCGAGGTACGGGAGTACGCGCCCGAAGTCGAACAGACCGCGTACCGGGTGGTCCAGGAAGCCCTCACCAACGTGCACAAGCACGCGGTGGGCGCCAGCGTCACCGTCCGGCTCGCACACCGCGACGCCGAAGTGGCGATGCAGGTGGAGAACGGGGTACCGGGGGCCAGCGGGGCGGGCGCGGACGTGGGGCTGCCCAGTGGCGGGAACGGGCTGGTCGGGATGAGGGAGCGGGTGCAGGCGCTGGGGGGCGTGTTCGTGTCGGGCCCCACGGACGCGGGCGGCTTCCGCGTCTCCGCCGTCCTCCCCCACCAGCGAACCCCCTGACGGGCCCGCCAGCCCCGAGCCCCCTGCCCCTGCGCCCGCGCTCCTGTGTGTGGGCACGGGTTCCCACAAGCGGGTGGGACCCGCCTGTCCGGCGCGGGGGCGACGTCGTATCCGCGACGGAGGTCGACCTCGTGGGTGTGCCCACACGGGTGGGCGGGGTCAGGGGGTGGTGAGGCGGTGGGCGGGGAGGCCGAGGAGGAGGGAGGTCAGGGCGTGGTCGATGGACGGGCCCAGATACCAGTCCCCGGTGTGGTCCACGCTGTACACCCGCCCCTCCGCGTCGATCGCCAGCACCGCCTGGTCCTCCCCCTCCGCCCCCAGCGGAGCGACCTCCGTCCCCAGCGCCCGCCCCAGATCCGCGAGGGTGCGCGCGAGGTGGATCCCCGCTATGGGGTCCAGGCGGACGAGAGGGGGCGCGGTCTGGCGGCCGGGGCCCGGCGCGGCGATCCGCAGACCGCCGAACTCCGCCCAGGCCTCCACCGCCGCCGGGAAGATCGCGTGGAGATGGCCGCCCGGCGAGGCGTATGCCCGCAGGGTGTCCGCCCAGCGTTCCGCCGACTGGATGTCCCAGCGGCCGGGTTGCCAGCCCGCCGTCCGCAGTGCGGTGTCGACGGGCGCCGGGAACCGGGTGGAGTTGACGTTTTCGGACATGGGGGCGGGTTCAGCCGTTCTCGGGTGCGGTCGGGTCCACTGCTCTCACCCCGAAATGATCAAGCATCGCGGCGCAGGAGCGGCACGGTGGCGCGTACGTGCCGTGCAGGGGGTCCCCGGCCTCGCGGATCCGGCGGGCCGTCACCTTCGCCTGTCTCAGCGCGCGTTTCGCCTCGCTGTAGGTGAGCGGTTTGCGCCGGGCCCGTTTGGAGCGCCTGCCGTCGGTCGTCGCGAGATGGCGTGAGAGCAGGATCGCCTCGGAGCAGCGCCCGGTGAACCGCTCCCGCTGGGCGCTGGTGAGCGTGTCCAGGAAGTCCTGGACGAGCGGGTGCAGCACGGGTGCCCGGTCGGACCGTCCGGCGGTGGAGGTCAGTGTCTCCCCCCGTACGGACAGGGCCGCGGCGACGGCGGGCAGGATGCCGTCCCTGCGGTGGCTCAGTACCGGCGGACGCAGATCCTCCACGCCGCTCCAGCTGAGCCGGGGATCCCCGGTGGTCCCCGTGGTGTTCGGTCGCGCTGTGTGCATGGCGCTGTGTCCCTCCCGTGCACTCCCCCGAGTTGCCCGAACAGCCTGCCAAATGCGGCGCAGTGCAGGGAAGCGGGGTCACTGAAACGTGTCGGGTCATTGGTGTTGAGTCACCCCATTGTGACACTTCGTGACCGTGGCGGAGAGCCGGTGGAGGCGCACCACCCGCCCGTGCGCCACCGCTTAGGCTGTCCCGGACAGCCAGCAGCCAGCAGGGGGCAGAACGCCATGACCACAGGTCGGCACGGGCTACAGGAGCCCGTCGGCACCCGGGGCCAGGGAGCCGCGGGGGCGGCGACCGCGGGGACCGTCGTGCCACCGCCGAACGCGGCCTACGCGGGTCAGATCGTGAACTTCCCGGACCCTGTGCGCCGTGCCCGTCACCCCCGGGGTGTACGGGTGGACGCCGATGGCTACCCGGACTTCTCGCCGTACGCCCGCGCCGCCGCCGAGATCGCCGAGCCCCCGCCCGCCTTCGGCGTCGACGAACTGCGGCTCACCGACTACGTATCGGCCAACGCCGCCCTGCACGCCGCCGGTCATGACCTCTGGGACACCACCCCGCCGGTGGCCACCCCGCACGGCTGGACCTGGCACCACGTGCCCCGCTCGCGGCGGCTCGAACTCGTTCCCGTCGAGGTCAAGGCGCTGTTGCGGCACCACGGCGGTATCGCCACCTCCGCCGCCGACCAGTCCAAGCGCGGCACCCGCCCGCTCCAGGAGACCCGGCCCGCCCACTTCGGGCTGCCGAAGGGCGTGCTGTCGGTCAGCGAGGAGCAACTCCTCAACGCCGAGGAGGACCTCGGCTACCGGCTGCCCGGCGCCTACCGCTCCTTCCTGAAGGCGGCGGGCGGCTGCGCCCCGGTCCGGGCCGCGCTCGACGCCGAACTCGGGCTCCTCTTCGACCAGCCGTTCCTCACCGTGCGGGACGAGGCCGCCGTCAACGACCTCGTCTATGTCAACAAGTGTCTGCGGGACCATCTGACCAAGGACTATCTCGGGGTCGCCTTCGTCCAGGGCGGGATCCTGGCCGTGAAGGTCAAGGGCGAGGGGATCGGCTCGGTCTGGTTCTGCGCCTACGACGACGCCCGGGACCGCGACGGCTGGTCCGTCCAGGAGCGGGTGGAACGGCTGCTGCTGCCCTGTGGCCGGGACTTCGACGACTTCCTCCAGCGGCTCGCGGGCGACCCCCCGGAGCTGGAGACCGTGGCGAACCTGATGGTGGACGGCGGCTTCGCCCGTGCCGTCCCGCTCTCGGACGAGGGGTGACGCTCCGATGGTGACCTTCGCGCAGGCGCAGGAGCGCGCGGAAGAGTGGGTGAACGGCGATGTGCCGCTGTACCAGCAGCGCGAGGTGCGGGTACGGGAGTTCGGACTCGGGTTCGTGGTCTGGGCCGAGGACCGCGAGGACGGCGGCCGTACCGGCGGCGGGCGCCAGCGGATGGTCATCGCCCGCGACAGCGGCGAGGCCACGCTCTGGCCCGCGCTGCCGGTGGGCGAGGTCATCCGCCGGTACGAGGAGGAGTACGGCGCCCGGATCGACCCGGGCGCGATGGGCGGGGCCGGTTCCCCGCCGAAGCGGATCGATCTGCACCAGACGTCGTTCCTGCTGAGTCCGCCGCAGTGGCTCCAGGACGAGGCGGACCGGCAGGGCGCGGCGGACGCGGCGGAGAAGCCGGAGCCGGGCCCTGAGCCGGAGGCGGGGACGGCGCCCGGGTCTGCGTCGGGGCCGGAGCTGGGGTCTGCGTCGGAGACCGAGCCGGGGCCGGAGGCCGAGCCCGAGTCGGGGCCGGGGCCGGGGCCGGGGCCGGGGGCCGAGCCCGAGTCGGGGCGGGGTTCGGGGACCGGGCCGGAGTCGGAGACCGCCGCCGTGCCGGTCGAAGCACCCGGTTCGCCTGGTTCGCCTGGTTCCCTTGACACGCGGGGTACTCATGGTGCTCCCGGGTCTGACGCTTCCGCCGACTGCGCCGACTGCGCCGACTCCGGTGAGGTCGGCGGCGGTACGGATACCTCGTCGACGGCCGTCACCCTTCCGGCCGCGCCGCGTGTGCCCGAGCCGCCCACGGTGACCGTACCGGCGCCCCGGGCCGACTCCGGCGCGGAGCCGGAGATGAAGCCGGAGCCGGAGCCTGAGATGAAGCCGGAGGCCGCTATTCCGTCGGCTGGGTCGACCGAGCCCGGCGCCCCGCCGCCCTCGCCGACCCTGATCGTTCCGACGCCCTCCACCGGGGCGGAGGACATCACCGTGGTGGTCGACGGGGCGGCGACCGGCCCGGCACCCCTGCCGCCGGGTGAGGACGGGGACGAGAGCGGGGCCGTGAGCACGACCGGGAGTGAGGCCGGGGGCGGGGAGGCGGTCACGGTCGTCGGATCCGTGTTCCCGACACCCGCCGCCGGGGTCCCGGTGCCGCCGCCCGCCGCCGAGCCGGTCGCACCGACGATCGTCGACGTCCCGCCGGGCCCACCGGCCCCGACGGTGTCGCCGGGCGGTGCTTCCGATGCGCCCACTGTGGCCGCTGGTCAGGCCGTGGCTTCGGCTGTGCCCGCTGGTGCGTCTGCGCCGTCCGCTGGGCTTCCTGATGTTTCGGCCGTGTCGGGCGGTGCTTCCGATGCGCCCACTGTGGCCGCTGGTCAGGCCGTGGCTTCGGCTGTGCCCGCTGGTGCGTCTGCGCCGTCCGCCGGTCTCCCCGCCGCTTCCGCCGCGCCCGTCAGTGCTCCCGACGTGTCCACTCCGCCCGTCGGCGCTTCCGGCGCGTCCACCCCGCCCGCTGGTCAGGCCGTCGCCGCCGCCGCGCCTGGCGGTGCCTCCGACGCGCCCACCCCGCCGCCCCCCGCCCCGGTCGCGCCGCCCACCCCGCCGCCGCCCGTCGGCCGGCCCGGTGTGCCGCTGCCGCCGCTCGCTCGGCCCGGGGAGGCGCCCGGGGTGAATCCCCAGACGCCCCAGACACCCCAGACACCCCGGACGCCGCCACCGCCGCCCACGGTCGCCCCCGGGTATATGCCCACCCGGCTCAGCCCGCCGGTTCCGGCCGCGCCGCCGACTCCGCCCAGCGGGGTCCATCGCGCGGCGACCGTGGTGGGCGGGCCGCCACCGGGAGGCGGGGTGTCCCCGGTCGTGCCGCCACCGCCGGGGCCGCCCGGCCCGCCCGGGGCGCCGTTCTCCGTACCCGGGCCGCCGCCGTTCTCCGTGCCCGGCCCGGCCTCCGCGTACGGGTATCCGCGCCATCACCACGGGGTGCCGACCGTCGGGCCCGGCTACCAGGCGGTGCTGCGCTACCGGGCGCACGACGGGACGGAGGCGCAGATCATCCGGCGTTCGGCGCCCGGGACGCCGCATCCGGAGTGGCAGATCCTGCATGAGCTGCGGGCGCTCAACGTGCCGCCGGGGCAGGTGCTGGAGCTCCATACCGAGCTGGAGTCCTGCCGGGTCGCCGGTGGCTACTGCGCCCGGATGATCCGGGAGAGCTGGCCGCAGGCGCGGATCACCCATATCGCCCCGTACGGTACGGATCACTCCGGGCGCCAGGACGGCATGCGTCAGCTCCTCACTCATCAGGGTGAGCTGCACCAGGTGGCGGACGGTCCCGCGCGGCCCGCGCCGGTGCGCGCCCCGCTGCCCCGGGTGGTGCCCGCGCCGCCCGCCGCGCCGCAGCAGGTGGCGCACGAGCTGGTGGCGGCGTTCGGGCCGCAGGCGGTGTACCGGTTCGACCAGCGGGCGGTCTCCCGGCAGGGGGTCCCCGAGCTGGTCGCCGCGACCCTGGTGTGGGCGGGGCTGCCGGGCGACTTCAACCCGTTCTTCTGGGTGCAGCCCGCCCAGCCGGTGGTGCCGACGCTGGCGGAGCTGGCCGCGCAGCGGCAGGTGCCGACGGCGCTGGACGCCAGCTCGTACCTGGTGATCGGCAGCGACTTCGGGCGGGCGGTCTGTGTCCAGTACGGCACCGCGCATATCGTGGCGGTGCCGGTGGAGGCCACGCCGGGGACGCGTTCGGCGGTGCCGCAGTTCGTCAACAGCGGGCTGCCGGAGTTCGTCCGCTGTCTGGCGCTGCTCGGCCGGATGTGGCGGCTGCGCTACGGGCTCAACCCGGAGCAGGCGGGCCGCTGGACGGTCGACTTCCAGGAGCAGCTCGCCGCGCTGGACCCGAGGGCGCTCTCGTCCCCGGAGAACTGGTGGGCGGTGCTGCTGGAGCAGATGTGGGACGGGCTGCTCTGAGCCACCAGGCCCCCCTTATCCGTACATCACGGGCATAGCCCTCGATAGCGTCTCGGTCGGCCGGGCGTTCGATCCGTCGGGACGGATGGGACGCCCGGTTTCGACGTGCGCCCCGTATGGCGCATCCTGGACCGGATGGACCCGGGAGTGTCGCGTTGTGGGCTCTTCGCGGTAATCCGGGAGGATATGCACACCATCGCGTCATGTGTCGTAGTGGGTCGGAAGGGGCTTGAAGGATGAGTGCTGCTGCATCGGTGTCACCCCACGGCTTCGCCGTCGTGCGCCGTGGCTACCGCGTCGCCGAGACCGACGCCCATGTCACCGAGCTCTCCCGGGACCGGGATGACGCCTGGGAGCGCGCCGCACGGCTGACCGTGCTCGCCAAGGAGATGGAGGCCGAGGCCGCCCGCCTCCGCGCGGCGGTGGAGTCACTCGCTCCGCAGACGTTCGAGACGATGAGCCGCCGCGCCCAGTATCTGCTCGCCCTCACCGAGGAGGAGACCGAGGAGGTGCGGCTCACCGCGCGCACCGACGCGCGGACGGCGGTCGAGGAGGCCGGGGCCGAGGGGACCAAGCTCCACGACGAGGCGCGGACGGCGGCCGAGGAGACCCGGGCGGCGGCCGAGGCCGAGGCCGAGGCGACCGTCGCCGAGGCCCGCGGCGCCGCCGGGGAACTCCTGGCCGAGGCCCGTGCCGCCGCCGAGGACCGGCGTTCCGCCGCGCTGGCCGACTGGCAGGACACCCGCCACCGCGCCGAGACGATCCTTGCGGAGCTGGAGTCCGCGCAGTCCGAGCGCTGGGACACGCTCGGGCGGGATATCGCCGACCGGCTCGCCGCCCAGGAGACCCGGCACGCCGAACTCACCGACCGGGCCGAGACCCTGCTCGCCGAGGCCCGGCGCGCCTTCGCGGAGGCCGAGGAGCACGCCCGCCACCAGCAGGAGGACGCGGAGGCCCAGGCCGCCGAGCTGCTGGCCCAGGCGCGGGTGGCCGAGGAGCGCACCGGCCGGGAGACCGAACGCCTGCTGCGGGAGCACGAGGAGGCCCGGGAGGAGATGAACGCCCATATGGCCCATATCCGCAGCAGCCTCGCGACCCTCACGGGCCGCGCGGCGGCGGAGGGCTGAGAGCGGCGCTGACGCCGGGTGCCGGTGGTGGCTGCCGGTGCTGCGTTCCGGAGTCGGCGCCGTAGAGGAGTGCCGGACGGTACGGGAGCGCTGGACAGGGCGGGAGTGCTGGACGGTACGGGTGTGAGCGGGCCGCCGTACGGGTGTGACGAGCGTGACGGGCGTGGTGAGCGCCCCCGGGAAGCGGCGGGTCGCGTCCCGGAGGGGGCCGCGCCGCTCACTCCGCCCGCCGAGCCGCCGACGGCGCCTCGGCGGATGGCTCGGTCGCCTCGGCGATGACCGGGAAGCGGCGCGGCGCCAGGAAGACCAGCACCAGCAAGGCGAGGACCGCCGCCACCGCCGCGCCCGCGTAGACATGGTCGACCGCCGTGTCCACCGCGCGGCGCAGCGCGTCGGCCGATCCGGCGGTCAGCGCGGCCGGGTCCGCCAGGGACCGTGCCACCGAGTCCAGATCGCCCGCCGGGCCGAGCCGGTCGGTGATGACGGCGTTGGCGACGGCGCCGAAGACGGCGGCGCCCACGCACTGGCCGATCTGGCGGTAGAAGAGGATCGACGCGGTCGCCGTACCGCGCTCGGCCCAGCCCACCGTCGCCTGCACCCCGACGATCAGCGGGAGCTGGAAGAGGCCGAGCGCCGCACCGAGCAGCAGCATCAGCAGCGCGGGCTGCCAGGCGGCGCCCGGGTGGGGCAGCAGCGGGAAGGCGGCCAGCACCAGCGCGGCGGCGGAGATGCCGATGATCGCGGTGTCGCGGAAGCCGATCCGGCGGTAGACCCGGTTGGAGAGTGCCGCGCTCACCGGCCAGCTCAGCGTCATCACCGACAGCACGAACCCGGCGGCGGTCGGGCCGAGGCCGAGCACGGACTGGGCGTAGGTCGGCAGGAAGACGGTGGGCGCGATCATCAGCAGCCCGAGCGCGCCGAGCGCGAGATTGACGGCGGCGATCGGGCGGCGGCGCCAGACCCAGCCGGGGAGTATCGGTTCGGCGGCCCGCCGTTCCACGACGACGGTGACGGCGACCAGGAGTGTGCCCGCGCCCAGCAGCGCGAGGGACGGCGGGGAGAGCCAGGGCCAGGCGACCCCGCCCTGGACGAGGGCGATGAGCAGCGCGGAGCCCGCCGCGAAGACCGCGAGCGCGCCGGGCCAGTCGACGCGTACGGCGCGCCGTGCCGCGCCGCCCTCCGGATCGGGCGATCCCGCCCCCGTACGGTCCGGTTCGTGCAGATGGCGGACGACCAGCCACAGCGCCAGCAGCCCCACCGGCAGATTGATCAGGAAGATCCAGCGCCAGTCGGCGTACCGGGCGAGGAGCCCGCCCACCGACGGTCCGGCGACCGCCGAGACCGCCCAGACCGTGGAGAGCCGCGCCTGTATCCTCGGCCGCTCCCGCAGCGGGTAGAGGTCGGCGGCGATCGTCTGGACCGTGCCCTGGAGCGCGCCGCCGCCCAGGCCCTGGACGATCCGGAAGGCGATCAGGGAGGTCATGTCCCAGGCGGTGGCGCACAGCAGCGAGCCCGCCAGGAAGACGATGACGCCCGCGACCAGGACGGGTTTGCGGCCGAAGGTGTCCGACAGCTTTCCGTACACGGGGAGCGTGACCGTGCTCGCGAGCAGATAGCCGGAGAAGAGCCAGGAGAAGACGGCGAAGCCGCCGAGGTCGCCGACGATCTGCGGCACGGCGGTGGAGACGATGGTGCTGTCGAGCGCCACCAGCGCCATGCCCATCATCAGCGCCGCGACGACCGTGCCCCGGCGCTGGGTGGCGACCGCGCCGTTCGCGGCCCCCGAGGGCGTCGGGCCGGGGGGTGTGAGGGGTGGCTTCGGGGGCTCGGTGGCCACGGGTCAGTTCCTTTCCCCCTGCACCTACTTATTCGGGGACACCCTCTCACTTGAGGTTGACGCAGTGGGAGGGCTGAGAGTGGACGCGTGCCCCTGACGGAGGGGGCGCGATCCCTTAGGGGCTGCCCCCGGCTGGGAGCGGGGGCCGGTTCGTCCCGGGGGACGAGGCGGGTGGATGGCCGGATCTCTACGGTGAGTTGGGCGGGGCACGACCACGGGGGGCGTGGGCACCGCCAGGGGGGCGGGGAACGCCCGTACCCGGTCCGCGCGGCCGGGTACGGGGCCCCGCGCACCACGGACAGAACCCCGCGCCCCACGGACCGAGCCTCGCGCACCACGGACCGAGCCCCGCGCCCCACGGATCGGAACCCCTCGTACCGCCGGGGGGTGGGGAAAACCCCCGGTTGAGAACTGCGCCCGGCCCCAGCGCGCGGACGCCGCCCGGCGAGCAGACTCGTCATCACGTCTCCACGGCGTCGCCGCCGTGGACGGACGGCCAGACAGGACAGAGGAGACTGACAGTGACCACGGCTGTGACCATTCCCCGCCATGGGGGCACCGGAGGACGGTCGGCCGTCGCCGCACGCGGGCGCCAGATCGTCAAGGCGTACGGAGCGGGGGAGACCCGGGTCGTCGCGCTCGACCATGTCGACGTCGACATCGCCCGGGGCCAGTTCACCGCCATCATGGGGCCGTCCGGCTCCGGCAAGTCGACCCTGATGCACTGCCTCGCCGGTCTCGACACCGTCACCTCGGGCCAGATCTACCTCGACGACACCGAGATCACCGGGCTCAAGGACAAGCGTCTGACCCAGCTGCGCCGGGACCGGATCGGCTTTATCTTCCAGGCGTTCAACCTGCTGCCGACGCTCAACGCGCTGGAGAACATCACCCTGCCCATGGACATCGCGGGCCGTAAGCCGGACGCCGCCTGGCTCAACCGGGTGGTGGAGACCGTCGGGCTGGCCGAGCGGCTCAAGCACCGGCCCACCCAGCTCTCCGGCGGCCAGCAGCAGCGTGTGGCCGTCGCCCGCGCCCTGGCCGCCCAGCCGGAGATCATCTTCGGGGACGAGCCGACCGGGAACCTGGACTCACGCGCCGGGGCCGAGGTCCTCGGCTTCCTGCGGAGCTCGGTGGACGACCTGGGCCAGACGATGGTGATGGTCACCCATGACCCCGTCGCCGCCTCCTACGCGGACCGTGTCCTCTACCTCGCCGACGGCCGGATCGTGGACGAGATGTTCCGTCCCACCGCCGAGGCCGTGCTGGACCGGATGAAGGACTTCGACGCTCGGGGGCGTACCTCGTGACCGTCTTCAAGACCTCCCTGCGCAACTTCCTCGCGCACAAGGGGCGGATGGCCCTCTCGGCGGTGGCGGTGCTGCTGTCGGTCGCGTTCGTGTCGGGAACCCTGGTGTTCACCGACACCATGAACACCACGTTCGACAAGCTGTTCGCCGTCACCTCCTCCGACATCACCGTCGCCCCCAAGGAGGCGAAGGAGGACGCCACCCCCGGCACCGGCAAGCCGCCCGCGATGCCCGCCTCCCTGGTGGACACGGTCGCGGCGGTGCCCGGCACCCGGTCCGCCGAGGGCGTGGTCGTCTCCGCCAGCGTCACCGTCGTCAACGGCGACAACAAGAACATCGGCGCCGCCACCGGCGCCCCCACCATCGCGGGCAACTGGAGCGCGTCCGACGAGAAGACCATGGAGATCACCTCCGGCCGGGCCCCGCGCGGCCCCACCGAGGTGATGCTCGACGCCGACACCGCCAAGAAGCACAAGCTCGGCCTCGGCGACCGGATCCGCACCATCGCCGTCACCGGCGATGTCACCGCCACGATCGCCGGTATCGCCTCCTTCAAGGTCACCAACCCCGGCGCGACCCTCGTCTACTTCGACACCCCCACCGCCCAGCGCGGCCTGCTCGGCAAGGAGGGGCTCTACAGCCAGATCATCGCCACCGCCGACGACGGCGTCAGCCATGACCGGCTCAAGAAGGACGTCCTGGCTGCCCTCGGCACCACCTACAGCGTCCAGACCGCGAAGGAGTCCGCCGACGAGGGCCGCGAGGAGGTCGGCGAGTTCCTCAACGTGATGAAGTACGCGATGCTCGGCTTCGCCGGGATCGCCTTCCTGGTGGGCATCTTCCTCATCGTCAACACCTTCTCCATGCTGGTCGCCCAGCGCACCCGGGAGATCGGGCTGATGCGGGCCATCGGCTCCAGCCGCCAGCAGGTCAACCGCTCGGTGCTGGTCGAGGCGCTGCTGCTGGGCGCCGTCGGTTCCATCGCCGGGGTCGGCGCGGGCGTCGGGCTCGCCATCGGCCTGATGGAGCTGATGGGCATGATGGGGATGAACCTCTCCACCGACGATCTGACGGTGAAGTGGACCACCCCCGCCATCGGACTGGTCCTCGGGGTCGTGGTCACCGTCGTCGCCGCCTATGTCCCGGCGCGCCGGGCGGGCACCATCTCCCCGATGGCCGCGCTGCGGGACGCGGGGACCCCCGCCGATGTCCGCGCCGGACGGATCCGCGCCCTCGTCGGCACCCTGCTGACCGGCGCGGGCGCCGCCGCCCTCGTCGCCGCCGCCGGGGCCGAGAAGGCCGCCGACGGCTCGCTGCTCCTCGGCGCCGGTGTGGTGCTGACCCTGCTCGGCTTCGTCGTCGTCGGCCCGGTGCTCGCCGGGGTCGTCGTCCGCGTCATCAGCGCCGTGATCCTGCGCTTCTTCGGCCCCGTCGGCCGGATGGCCGAGCGCAACGCGCTGCGCAACCCGCGCCGCACCGGCGCCACCGGCGCCGCGCTGATGATCGGGCTCGCCCTGGTGGCCTGTCTGTCCGTGGTGGGCTCCTCCATGGTGGCCTCCGCCACCGAGGAACTGGACAAGTCCGTCGGTACGGACTTCATCATCGCCTCCGGCAACGGCCAGCCGATCGTGCCGCAGGCCCACCAGGCCGTCGTGAACACCCCCGGCGTCGCCAAGGTCAACCAGTACAAGCTCGTCGACGCCACCCTGACCGCGCCGAACGGCGACATCACCAAGGAGTCCCTCACCGCCGCCGACCCCGGCTACGCCACCGATCTGCGCCGGGAGGTCGTCGCCGGGAAGCTGACCGACGCCTACAAGCCCGGCCGGATGTCCGTCGGCGAGGAGTACGCCAAGGCCGACGGGGTCAAGCTCGGGGACACCCTCACCGTCGCCTTCCGGGGCGGCGAGACCGTCAGGCTGAAGGTCGCCGCGATCACCAGCGACGAGGCCGCGCTCGACCGGGGCTCCAAGTACATCAGCACCGCGACCGCCGAGCGCCACCTCCCGGCCGACAAGCTGCCGCAGAACACGATGCTCTTCGCCGCCGCCGAGGACGGCCAGGAGAAGGAGGCCCACCAGGCGCTCAAGAAGGCGCTGGAGCCCTACCCGCAGTACTCGGTCCGGGACCAGACCGACTACAAGGAACTGCTCCAGGACCAGATCAGCCAGCTGCTCAACATCATCTACGGGCTGCTGGGCCTCGCGATCATCGTCGCCGTCCTCGGTGTGATCAACACGCTCGCCCTCTCGGTGGTCGAGCGCACCCGGGAGATCGGTCTGCTGCGGGCCATCGGCCTCTCCCGGCGGCAGCTGCGGCGCATGATCCGGCTGGAGTCGGTGGTGATCGCGCTCTTCGGCGCGCTGCTGGGCCTGGGGCTCGGCCTCGGCTGGGGCGTGGTCTCGCAGAAGCTGCTGGCGCTGGAGGGGATGAAGGTCCTGGACATCCCGTGGCCGACGATCGGGGGCGTGTTCGTGGGCGCGGCCGTGGTCGGCCTGCTGGCGGCGCTGATACCGGCCTTCCGGGCGGGCCGGATGAACGTCCTGAACGCCATCGCGACGGAGTAGCGCGCCCACGGCGCACCCGATCGGGTACGAGAGCGATGTCCCGCGAGGTACGAGGACGATGTCCCGCGAGGTACGAGAGCGGTACGAGGTACGAGAGCGGTACGGCGTACGCGAACGATCTCTCACGAGGTACGAGAACGCGATCGTGACCGATGGGCGCGATCACGGCGCATGAGTCCATGGCGGCGAGGACGGACACACATCAGGCCATCGCCATGGACGGGCCCCCCGGTCCCCCTGGGGCGGCCCTCCACCCCGGGGGCCCGGATCCGCGTGAGCGGACCCGGGC
>NZ_JBHVHF010000218.1:0-14170 GCF_042800315.1 Streptomyces sp. NPDC057638 | reverse complement strand
CGCCACGACCGGGCGAGGGCGGGCACGCGGCCCGTACGGACCCCACGGCGTGGGTCACGGCAGAGGCCACAGCACGGGCCACCCGGCACGGGCGGCTGAGCACCGACGAGGGCGGGCGGATGAGGGCGGACAAGGGCGGCTAGGGACGCATGACGACAGGGGCGACAGGAGCGACAGGAGCGGCGGAGCGCGGGCCCAGGGGGCCGGTCACGGAGCCAGCGGATCCGGCGGGTTCGGGAGCTTCGGCAGCTTCGAGGGATTCAGGGGACTCAGGGGACTCAGGTGATTCGGGGGAGGGAGCGGCGGTGGTGCGGCAGCGTGATCGGCGAGGGACACCCCCGCTGCGCGTCGCCGTCATCATCGGCAGCACCCGTGAGGGCCGGGTGGGGGAGTCGGTGGCCCGCTGGTTCACCGGGCGTGCCGCCGCGCACACGGATCTGGAGCTGGCGGTGATCGACCTGGTGGACCTCGGTCTCCCGGCGCGGTATCCGTCCGGGGAGACCGGACCGATGCGCGAGCTGGCCGACCGGATCGACCACGCCGAGGCGTTCGTGGTGGTCACCCCGGAGTACAACCGCTCGTACCCGGCCTCCCTCAAGCAGGCCATCGACGTCGCGTACGACGAGTGGCGGACCAAACCGGTAGCCTTCGTCAGCTATGGCCACGGCTCCCGGGGCCTGTACGCGGTGGAGCATCTGCGGACGGTCTTCACCGAGCTCCAGACGGTCACCTTGCGTGATGGCGTGAGTCTCAACCTCCTCGACCAGGGCCGGGAGGAGGACCGCGAGCGGGCCGCCGACCTCATGCTCGACCAGCTCGGCTGGTGGGGCCTCGCCCTGAGGGAGGCCCGCGCGGCGCGGCCGTACATCTCGTAGCCACCGTGCTCCCGGAGGCGCGGGGGGCTTCCGGAAGCACGGCCACGACGAGGGTCGCCCCTCGTCGCCATCACCCCGCGTCGCCGGCTATCCACCCGTATCACCCGGCAGCACGACCGCCCGGCATCGGCGGAGATTCCCCGGTGATCGGGGCGATGAGCTCTGGCCGTCATCAGGGTCGGCGCACCATGCCTCAAAACCGAACAGACGATCGAAGAAAGATTCCGAAGGAACTGGCGAATGAGTACAGAACTGGCAATCGAATCCCGGGGCCTGGTGAAGGTCTTCGGCGAGAACAGGGCCGTCGACGGCGTCGACCTCTCCGTGCCCGCGGGCACGGTCTACGGCGTCCTCGGCCCGAATGGCGCCGGGAAGACCACCACGGTCAAGATGCTGGCCACCCTGCTGCGGCCGGATGGCGGCGAGGCCCGGGTCTTCGGCAAGGACGTGCTCCGCGAGGCGGACGCCGTCCGTAGCCGCGTCAGCCTGACGGGACAGTACGCGTCGGTCGACGAGGACCTCACCGGCGTCGAGAACCTCATCCTGCTGGGCAGGCTGCTCGGTCACTCCAAGGCCGCCGCCAAGGATCGCGCCGGGCAGCTCCTCGACGCCTTCGGGCTCACCGAGGCGGCGGAGCGCCAGGTGAAGAACTACTCGGGCGGCATGAGGCGCCGTATCGATATCGCCGCCTCCATCCTCAACACCCCTGACCTGCTCTTCCTGGATGAGCCGACCACCGGTCTCGACCCCCGGAGCCGCAGCCAGGTGTGGGACATCGTGCGTGCCGTGGTCGCCCAGGGCACCACCGTGCTGCTGACCACGCAGTATCTGGACGAGGCCGATCAGCTCGCCTCCCGTATCGCCGTGATCGACCACGGCAAGGTGATAGCCGAGGGCACCAAGGGCGAGCTGAAGGCGTCGGTCGGCTCCGGCTCGGTCCATCTGCGACTGCGGGACGCGGCCCAGCGGCCCGAGGCCGAGCGGGTGCTGATCAGCGTGCTCGGGGCCGAGGTGCAGCGTGACTCCGACCCGGTCGCCCTGACCGCCCGGGTCGCTGCGGGCGCCGACGACCAGAGCGCCGAGCGCGCGGGCCGCGCCCTCTCCGAGCTGGCCCGCGCGGGGATCACCGTGGACACCTTCTCGCTGGGCCAGCCCAGCCTGGACGAGGTCTTCCTCGCTCTCACCGACCAGAGCACGAACAGCACGAACGGCACGAAGGGGCCCACCGCATGAGCACCGCCACCGCGACCACCACCCCGGACCTCAACGACAAGGAGTTGGCGGCCCCCAGGGCGGAGGACCTCGCCGCACTGCTGGTGAACAAGGAGCGCCCGCCGAAACCCAGCGCGCTCTCCGCCTCGATCACCTTCGGCTGGCGCGCCATGCTCAAGATCAAGCATGTGCCGGAACAGCTCTTCGATGTGACGGCGTTCCCGATCATGATGGTGCTGATGTACACGTACCTCTTCGGAGGCGCGCTGGCCGGTTCCACCGAGGAGTACATCCAGTTCCTGCTGCCCGGCATCCTGACCATGAGCATCGTCATGATCACGATGTATACGGGCGTGGCGGTCAACACCGATATCTCCAAGGGCGTCTTCGACCGCTTCCGCACCCTGCCGATATGGCGCCCGGCGCCGCTGATGGGCTATCTCCTCGGTGACGCCCTGCGCTATGTCCTGGCCTCGTTGGTCATGCTCACGGTCGGCATGATCATCGGTTACCGCCCGGACGGCGGTGTGGTGGGCATGCTGCTCGGTGTCGCGCTGCTGATCGTCTTCGCCTTCTCCTTCTCCTGGGTCTGGACGATGTTCGGGCTGATGCTGCGCACCGAGAAGTCCGTGATGGGCGTCAGCATGATGGTCATCTTCCCGCTGACCTTCCTGAGCAATGTCTTCGTGGACCCGAAGACGATGCCCGGCTGGCTCCAGGCGTTTGTGAACAACAGCCCGGTCACCCATCTCTCCAGCGCGGTGCGGGAGCTGATGGCGGGCGAGTGGCCCGCGGCGGACATCGCCTGGACTCTGGGATGGTCCGCGGTCTTCCTGCTGGTCTTCGGCGCGGTGACGATGCGGCTCTACAACCGCAAGTGAGCGGGGCGACGCCACGGAGACACCCCCTTGCCCCGCCCCCGTCGGCCGCGCTTCCGGGGCTCTCCCCCGGGCCGGCCCATCCGGGCTGACCCGGGGGAGAGCACCCAAGGGGGTGCCGCGGCGGGCTGGGCGGGGAGACCGGGCTTCGCCCATCCCCCCAGCTGGAGGCGGAGCGGCGGCAATACCCCTGTGAGGGTGGTTGGTTCAGCGAGATGCGGGAAAGGGGCCGATCCCCTGGCATTCGCCGATCGGGCCCACGGCCGCGCTCTCCCTTCCCTGGTCTCGCGTCCCTGACCCCGAAGACACCCTCTTGACCTTCCTCCCCGGGGAAGCTCCAGCATCGTGGGCACCGGGGCGAAGCGCTCCGGCGCGAGGAGACACAGGGAGAGGGATGGGCCAGCTGACCATCGGGGCGTTCGCCCGTGCATCACGTCTGTCGGCCAAGGCACTGCGCCGCTATGACGAACTGGGACTGTTGCGCCCCGCGAGCGTCGACCCGTACACGGGATACCGCTACTACGACGAGACACAGTTGGACCAGGCCCGGCTGGTGGCGTGGCTGCGGCGGATCGATATGCCGCTGGTGCGGGTCCAGGAGGTCCGCGATCTCTATGAGTCCGATCCCGGCCGGGCGGCGCGCGCCGTCCGTGACTACTGGGCCACGGTGGAGGCGGAGACCGCCGCCCGCCGTGATCTGGCGGTCTTCCTCGCTGACCATCTGGTACGGCTCACCGAGCCGTACCCGTACCCCGGAAGGGGCAGCGACACCATGGTTCAGCACACCGCTCTGACGATGCGCTCCGCCGCGCGGACCGACCGCGGTCTGGTCCGTGAGACCAACCAGGACGCCGCCTACGCCACCACGCGACTGCTGGCGGTCGCCGATGGATTCGGCGGGGAGGGCGGGTCCGCGAGCGCCGCGGTGATCGAGGCGCTGAAGCGGCTGGACCGCCCGGACTGGCAGCGGGCCGCGCTGGAGAACGGGCCGGGCGACCCAGGGGAGCCGGCCCCGGTGGGGGCGTCCCCCTCCGGCCGGGTGGGTGATCTGCTGAACGCGCTGGAGGACGCGGTCGATCACGCGAACACCGCCGCCGGTGAGTTCGCCGACTCCGGGAGCACCCTCACGGCGATGGTGTGGACCGGTTCCCAGCTCGCCCTCGTCCATGTCGGTGACACCCGTGCGCTGCTGCTGCGCGACGGTGAGCTGCTGCGGATCACCCGGGACCACACGGTGGCACAGGCGATGATCGACGAGGGCTCCCTCACCGAGGAGGAGGCCGCCTCGCACCCCCAGCGGACCCTGCTGGTGAAGGCGGTCGACGGTGGCATGACCGCCGCCCGGCCCGATGTGCGGCTGTGCGAGGCACGTCCGGGAGACCGCTATCTGCTCTGCTCGGACGGGTTGTCCAGGACCGTTGCCCCGGACGCGGTGCGGCGCGCGCTCACCGACGTCGCCGATCCCGACCAGGCCATCGGCGTGCTGGTGGAACTCGCCCGGAGCGCGGGCGGCCCCGACAACATCGCCTGTGTCGTGGCGGACATCGTCCCCACCTGACCCGCCCACACCCGACCGGCCGACCCCGGTCCGCCGGGGTGGTCGGCGGTTCGCGGCATGACCGCTCGCGCTGGCCGATACGCCCGCCGACCCGCCGACCCGGTGTCTGGGCCCGTACGCCCGCCGACCCGGTGCCTGGGCCCGTTGGTCCGGTGCCTCGGCCCGGTCGGGTGGATCGGCGGTCCGTACGCCCCGGGATCCCCGACGGCCCCTGTCCCACCCCGTGCCGCCCGCAGGCGGCCACCGTCCCCGTCAGAGCCGCCAGGTCACCGGCCGGGCCGGGCGGTAGGAGCAGTAGGCGCCGGTGGTGAGCGACTCGCGCAGATGGGCGGCGAGTTCGGGGTGGAGGCCCTCCAGACGGCGCAGGCTGTCGCGGATCCGGGCGGTGACCGCTTTGCGGGCGCGCTCGGCCTCGTCGCCCAGGCGCCGGGTGCGTCCACCGAGCCCGGCGGCTGTGCGCAGCTCGTCCAGGAGGGCGGCGCGCTCCCGGCTGAACTCCTCCACCCGGCGCTGGTCGTCGAGTTCGGCGGCGCGGTCTATCTCCTCGTCGAGCCGCTCCAGACGGCGCCGGTAGCGGGTCTTGGCCTCCTCGTCGAGGACCGGGTCGCCGCCGAGGCCCCGGGCGGCGACCACCACCGCGCCTCCCTCGGGGTCCAGCAGGCTCACGGCGGACAGATCATCACCGGCATGGCCCAGCAGGGTGTGGAGATCCCGCAGCCCCTTGGCGTCCGGCACATGGACCGACCGGCCCGCGAAGTCGAGCGCCCACACGGCGCCCTCCTTGCGGAACTGGGCCTCCGGGCGGCCCTGTTCACCCGCCGTCCCCTCACCCTTCAGGTGCCGGGGCGGGGTTCGGTCCACGGCCGTGGCGGGCGCGGCCGGTTCCGGCCGGGCCGCGACGGACGGGAGCGCCGGGGAACCCGGTGCTGACGGCGGAGGCACCGGCTCGGGCCCGCCGTCGCTCAGATGCGTCATCCCCAGGGACTGGGCGTCCCGCCGCACCCCGGCCACCAGATGCGCGGGCGCGCCTCCGGGGCTCCGCTCCAGCACCCGGAGGAGGGCCGCACGGGCCCGCAGTGACCAGGGACGGGCCCCGAGCCGGTCGGCGGAGTCCGCGGCGGAGGTCAGTTCGGCGACGGCGGACTCGCGATCACCGCCCGCCGCGCTCAGCAGCCCCAGCCAGAGGTCGACCGGTCCGCCGATGTCACATCCGAAGAGCGAGACGACCCACTGCCCGGAGTGGGGGGAGAGGGCGGCGCTGGCCGAGTCGATCCGGTCCCGGTCGCCGGAGGCCGCCGCCACCTGCGCCCGCAGCCGCATCGCCATCGGCTCGAAGACCCGGGGCAGCGGCTCCAGGGCGACCAGTTCGTCACTGTGCCGCAGGGCGCGCGGGGTGTCGCCCTGTTCCACGGCGGTGAGGCCCATCAGCAGATCCGGGTAGGGGTGTGCCGCGCCCGCCACCTCGGAGCTGACCCGCTCGGCGTCCGCGAACCGCCCCTGGAGCAGTGCCAGCGCCCAGACCATATGGGCGGCCATATAGCCGAACGGCGTCTGTTCGTACCCGACCGTCGTCACCTCGGACATCAGGTCGGCGGCCTCCTGGAACCGGCCCCGGAACGAGGCCACCATCGAACGGTCGATGCTCACCGACAGCTCCTGGCGGCGCAGTCCGGTGTGCCCGGCCAGGGAGGTGAAGGTACGCAACTGCTCGTAGTACCGGGGGTCGTCCAGCTCCAGCAGTGTCACCCAGCGCATCGACTGGGCGTGCAGCTCCATGCCGAGGTCCCCGGTGCGCTGGGCGACGTCGATCATCTCGTCGGTGAGCCGGAGCCGTTCCGCGGACGTCCCGAGCCCCCAGATGGTGTCGTGGCGGGCCCACAGGGCGAACGCGAGGGCGTCGTCGTCCGCGCCGTCGCGCGCGAGTTCCGTGCTGACCACGGCGAGATCCTGCGCGATCCGCTGGGGGGAGAGCCCCGTCGGATCCTCGCCGCCACCGCCGATGAGCGCCCGGTGGGCCTCGCGCAGCAGGTCGTTGTCCCGCGCCTCACGGCCGGGGTAGCTGCCGTGCCGGTGCAGAGTGATCGCGACGCGGGCCAGCAGCGCGGGGTCACGGATCTGACGGGCCAGTCTCACCGCGCGGTCGAAGGAGCGCCACGCCTCCTCGCCGTCCCCCCGGTGCCACAGTTCGGCCCCCAGGTCCAGCAGGATCATCGCCACCCTGCGGTGGTCGTCGCCCGCGATGTCGATCGCCCGCCGGTAGTGGGTGACGGCCTCCTCCTCGGCGAGTCTGCCCCCGGCGTCCCGGGCCGCGGCCAGCAGCAGTTCCACCCGGCGGTCGCGCGCCACCGCGTCCCCGGCGAGGGAGGCGTGCCGGGCCAGATCGGCCGGGAAGATCCGCTCGCCCAGCGCGGGGGTCTCGGACACGGCGCGGACCACGTCGGCGTGGAGGGCGCGGCGCCGGGGTTCGTCCAGCGCGTCATACAGGGTCTCGCGCACCAGGTCATGGGCGAAGGTGAAGGCGCCGCCCGTCCCCGTGGTCACCAGCCGGGCGGCCGTCGCCCGCTGGAGCAGCCGGTCCACATGGGGCACCGGCTGCGCGGCGGTCGCGGCGAGCAGCCGCCGGTGGAACTCCCGCCCCAGGACCGCCGCCGTCTCCAGCAGTCCGCCCACCGGCTCCGGCAGCAGCGCGAGCCGCCGCCGCACCGCCTCCCGCACCCCGGGCGCGACGGTCGTCACCGGGCCCCCGCCGCGCCAGATACGGGCGGTCTGCTCCACGAAGAAGGGATTGCCCCCGGTGCGCCGGTACACCTCGTCGACCAGGGCGGAGTCCGGATCGACCCCGGCGATCAGCGAGATCAGCGCGCCCACCTCGGTCCGCTCCAGACCGGTGAGTGTCACGGTGGCCGCCGCCCGTGAGGCCAGCGGCAGCACCAGCTCCTGAAGGGGGTGGCCGGGCGCCTCCACCTCGACGTCCCGATAGGTCCCGACCAGCAGCAGCCGTTCGAACCAGGCGTGTTGTGCCACGAAGGCCAGCAGTCTCAGCGAGGCGGGATCCGCCCAGTGCAGATCGTCGAGTACGACGACGACGGGTCGTCGCTGGGAGGCCGTGACCAGGGCGGTGGTCACGGCGTCATAGAGGGCGAAGCTCTCCTTGCCCTCCCGGACGGAGTCCCGCCCGCCGGAGCCGTCCGGCTCCTCCCCGAGCAGCACCGCCAGCAGTCCGCCCGCGCTCCGCTCCGCCTCGGCCCACTCCCCGGGCTCGATGCCGCGCCGCAGCCCCCGCAGGACCTGGACCCAGGGCCAGTACCCGGGCGCGCTGTCGGAGTCCCAGCAGGTGCCGCCGAGCACCAGCGCGCCGAGCCCCCGGGCCTCGTCGGCGGCGTCGGTCGCCAGCGAGGTCTTGCCTATCCCCGCCTCGCCCGTGACCAGCACCAGACCGCCGTGGCTGTCGGTGGCCCGGCGGATCTGGGTACGGAGGACTCCCGCGGGGTGGTCTCGCCCGATGAGTACAGGAGGGGTCATGCCTCGACCTTAGAAGGCGGCACTGACAATCGGCCCGTACGACCGGTGACCGTCCGTGCCGCCTTCCGTTCACCCCGTAGCGCCGCCGCAGGTCAGCCGGGTGGGGATCAGCCGAGGCGCAGATCCGCCATGACGGACCCCTGGGCACCGGCGACCCCGTCGGCCGCCGCGAGCATCCCGGCGAGGCCGCTGACTGAGCCGGCTGAGGACGCGCGCCCACCGGCCCGCCCCGCCTCCGCCGTGAGCAGCGCGGCGAGTTGGACGCCCGCCCGCTCGATCCGGGTGGGCAGGGTGTCGGTGAGCGGATCGCCCGTACCGCCCCAGTCCTCCGACGCCGCGTAGACGGCGGTCGGTATGACGACGGCCCGCAGATACGAGAAGAGCGGCCGGAGCGCGTGCTCCAGCACCAGCGAGTGCCGTGCGGTGCCCCCGGTCGCGCCGATCAGCACCGGCTTGCCGGTGAGCGCGTCCGGGTCGAGCAGGTCGAAGAACGACTTGAACAGCCCGCTGTAGGCGGCGGCGAAGACCGGGGTCACCGCGATCAGCGCGTCCGCCTCCGTCACCGCCTCGATGGCCTCGTCGAGCGCGGGCGGCGGGAAACCCGTCACCAGGTGGTTGGCGATGGGCACCGCCAGCTCCCGCAGTTCGATGACGCGCACCTCTATGTCCGGACCAACTGTGGCGTCCCCCGCCCCCGCCGCATGGGACGCGAGGGCCGCGCGTACGGACTCGGTGAGGCGGTCCGCGAGCAGCCGGGTCGACGACGGCACGCTCAGACCGGCGGAGAGGGCCACCAGCTTCAGGGTCATGACGTCTCCTTCGAGGTCGAGGCCGAAGCCGAGACCGCAGCCATGGCGAGCGCCGGGTCCGCGGGGGCGTTGGCGGCCGTGACGGCCGGGTGGAGGGGCGCGGAGTCCGGCACTCCGGCGGGCCGGAGGGCGGCGAACTCCTTACGGAGGACGGGGATGACCTCCTCGCCGAGGATGTCGAGCTGCTCCAGGACGGTCTTGAGCGGCAGCCCGGCGTGGTCCATCAGGAACAGCTGGCGCTGGTAGTCGCCGACACCGTCGCGGAAGCCCAGCGTCCGCTCGATGACCTGCTGCGGCGAGCCGACGGTCAGCGGGGTCTGCGCGCTGAAGTCCTCCAGCGAGGGCCCGTGGCCGTAGACCGGCGCGTTGTCGAAGTACGGGCGGAACTCCCGTACCGCGTCCTGCGAGTTCTTCCGCATGAACACATGGCCGCCGAGGCCGACGATGGCCTGCTCGGGCGTGCCGTGGCCGTAGTGGGCGAACCGCTTCCGGTAGAGCTTGACCATCTTCCGGGTGTGGGACATGGGCCAGAAGATGTTGTTGTGGAAGAAGCCGTCACCGTAGTAGGCGGCCTGTTCCGCGATCTCGGGGGAGCGGATCGAGCCGTGCCAGACGAACGGCGGCACGCCGTCCAGGGGGCGCGGGGTCGAGGTGAAGCCCTGGAGGGGCGAATGGAACTTGCCCTCCCAGTCCACCACGTCCTCCCGCCACAGCCGCCGCAGCAGCGCGTAGTTCTCGATGGCGAGCGGAATGCCCTGGCGGATGTCCTGCCCGAACCAGGGGTAGACCGGTCCGGTGTTGCCCCGCCCCATCATCAGGTCCACCCGGCCGTCGGCGAGGTGCTGGAGATAGGCGTAGTCCTCCGCGATCTTCACCGGGTCGTTGGTGGTGATCAGGGTGGTCGAGGTGGACAGGATCAGGTTCTCGGTCCGGGCCGCGATGTGCCCCAGGAGGGTCGTCGGGGACGACGGGACGAAGGGCGGGTTGTGGTGCTCACCCGTCGCGAACACGTCCAGGCCGACCTCTTCCGCCTTCATCGCGATGGCGACGGTCGCCTTGATCCGCTCGTGCTCGCTCGGCGTACGCCCGTTGGTCGGGTCGGTCGTGACGTCGCCGACGGTGAAAATGCCGAACTGCATGAGGTGCACCTCTCCGAGGTCGTTTGGTTGAATCTTGAACCAAACCCTACAACGGAGAGGGCTCCGCTATCTATTCCGGGCTCCGCCGTCGCCTACGTGACGTGCGGGAACAGCAGTCGGAAGGCGTCCGCCGAGTCCGTGCCCGCCCGGCCGAACGGCGCGTCGAAGTCCCACACCAGGAAGAGCAGGAAGGAGATCAGCACGGTGAACAGCCCCGCGACCAGCAGCTCCCGGGCCGAGCGGCCGATGTTCATGGTGAAGACCAGCCCCACGGTCACCAGTGCGCCGATGATCAGCCCGAACCAGACGACAGGGGGAAGGGTGGTGCCCGAACTCTCCGCCCGCGCGTTGCGGGCGGCGTCCGCGTAGGAGATGCGTTCCAGGAGGGGCTGGTACAGGTGCGGCTGCGCGGCGGGCGCGGCGGCCTGCTCGGTGACGCGCTGGCGCAGAGCGGTCAGCAGGTCATGGCCCCGCTGAGGAAGATCGTCGCCCTTGACCATCCGGGGCCAGTCCTCGCGTACGACGTGCGACACATAGGCGTCGACGTCCTCGCGCACCGCCGTACGCGTCTCCTGGGGAAGCGCGTCCGCGCGCTGCCTGATGTCGTAGAGCGCCTGGGCCTCGGCCTGTACGCCACCCTGTGCCGCGCCGCGCTCCTCCCAGACGCCCGCGATGGCCAGTCCCAGGACGATGGCGTAGACCACGCCGATCATCATGGTCATGTACTCCAGGACGTTCGGCGGCTCCGGAGCCGCCGCCGGGGGTCTCCCTGCTCCCCGGGCGCTCCGGCGCCGTGCGCTCACCACCGTCACGGCGAGGACGAGCGCGCACGATGCGGCCATCACCAGGGTCGGGACCAGCCAGTCGGACATGGGTGCCTCCGAGTCTTGTGCGAGAGCGGACACGGCTCAGCCCTGCCTGCGCCGGGGCCGCAGCACGGCGGCGGCGAGGACGGCCGGGGCGATGGTGACGAGGACCATCACGGTGAGAGGCATCCTCTCGGCCGAGCTTCCGGGGAGCGGTTCATAGGGGCGTACGGGGTACGCCTGCGCGGTGGGGGAGGCGCCGGGCGGCCCGGCGGGCGGCGCCGACGCGCGCTCCGTCGCCGTCCCGTCCGGGGGCTTGGGCGGCCTCGGTGCGGCGCTCATCTCGGGGGGCGCGGACCGCGACGGTACGGGAACGCGGGGAGTGGTCCGCGGCGGCTCGACGGGCTCGGGCCGGGCCGGGGGTGCCACGGGTGAGGGTGGCGGCGTCGGCGTCGGCGTGGGCGTAGGTGTGGGTGTCGGCGTCGGCGTGGGTGTCGGGCTTGGTGTGGGTGTCGGCGTGGGCGTCGGAGTCGGAGTTGGAGTTGGAGTGGGCGTCGGCGTGGGTGTCGGGCACGGGGGCTTGGTCGGCTTCGGGGGCTTGGTTGGTTTCGGGGGTTTGGTCGGCTTCGGAGGCTTCGTCGGATGGGGTGGCTTCGGTGGCTTTGTGGGCTTCGGCGGCGATACGCAGGCGCCCAGTGCCGATACCGATACCGATGCCGACGCGGTGACCGGCCGGGGCCAACCCACCACGACGGACGTGTTCACGCAGATGATCCCCGGCACCTGGACGGGCACGGAGACGGACACCTCATGGGGGAACGGTTCCTCCGTGCCCCGGCCCGTGTGTCTTCGCCCGGTGTCGGCGGGGGAGCGTCTCTCCCCGCCCGCCGAGGGCGGCGCGGACGGCCGGGCGCCCTGAGGCGGCGCGGCCGATCCGGATTCCTGGTGTGACGCGTATGCCGCGCCACTGTGGTGTGGCGCGGGCTCGCCCGCGACCACTGGTGACGCGGACACCCGCGCCGTCTCCCGTGCGGCGTCCTCCGCCGGGGTGGCTCCAGCCACCCCCTGCGAGCTCAGGATCGCCGCGATCCCCCATGCACTGACCTGTTCCCATCCCGCCACATCTGCACGTTAAAAGCACAGACACGCCTAGGGTACAAATATCACCCGAAGAGGTGAAAAAAGTTTCAGTGGCACAGCCATGTGTCCATGGTGCAACGGAACATGGCGGCACCGCACCGGTACGGAGTAGTCGAAAGCGCGCGATCTGATGGCGCGTGAGACGTTCGCGGGGTGAGTGATTCTGTGATGGCCGTACTGCTGCTGCCCCTGGTCGCCGTGGGCTCCACGACCGCCCTGGCCTTTCTCGCCACCTCCGCGCTCCGTCTCTCCAGCGCGGACCGCACCGACCCGTCCGACGAGGCGCGGTCCCTGACGCTCGCGCTCTACGGATGTGTCGTCGCGCTCGCCACCCTCATGGTCTTCGTGAGCTGTCTCTGAGCGGGTCTCCGCCGCCATGGGCCCGGGTCCGGGGGCGCGCCGCCGCACCAGCGTCCGGCTCATCAGGGTCCGCCTCGCCGTACAGGCCTGTCCCGGCGGGACGGACCACCGTGTCCGGCGGGAGGCCGCGCGACGGGGCGGCGGGGGGCGTCGCGCGGCTCCAGGGCGGCGGGTACGGCCCCGCGCGCCTCACAGCCAGCCGTTGCGGCGGAAACTGCGGTGGATCAGCACACAGGCGGTCGCCATCACGCCGAGGACGAGCGGGTAGCCGTACGTCCAGCGCAGCTCCGGCATGTGCTCGAAGTTCATCCCGTACACGCCGCACACCATCGTCGGCACGGCGATGATCGCGGCCCACGCGGTGATCTTCCGCATGTCCTCGTTCTGGGCCACGGTGACCCGGGCGAGATGGGCCTGGAGGATGGAGTCCAGGAGGGCGTCGTACGCGGCTATCTGCTCGTTCACGCGGGCGATGTGGTCGACGACGTCACGGAAGTACGGGCGCATCTCCGGTCCCACCGACGGTGAGCCGAGGGAGGCCAGCTCGCCCAGCGGCCGTTCCAGCGGGCCCACCGCGCGCCGCAGTTCGAGCAGCTCGCGCTTGAGGAGGTAGATCCGGCCCGCGTCCGCGCGGGTGCCGTGGGCGGTGAAGACGGCGTTCTCGACGTCGTCCACGTCGTTCTGGACGGCGTCGGCGACGGCGAGGTAGTCGTCCACGGTCTGGTCGGCGATGGCGTGGAGCACGGCGGCGGGGCCCTTCGCCAGCCGCTCGGGGCGCGCCTCCAGGGACTCGCGCAACGGCCCCAGGGAACCATGGGGGCCGTGCCGGACCGTGATGACGAAGTCGGGGCCCGTGAAGACCATCAGCTCCCCGGTGTCGACCACCTCGCTGGCCGACGTCAGGGTGTCGTGCTCGACATAGCGACAGGTCTTCAGGACGACGAAGAGGGTCTCGCCCTTCCGGAGCAGCTCGCCGCCGCCGTACCGCTGGACCTTGGGGCGCTGGTGGGCCTGGACCGCGTCCTCGACGGCCAGGGGGTGGAGCCCGAAGAGTTCGGCGAACACGGCGAACTCGATCTCCGTCGGCTCGTGCAGACCGATCCACACGAAGCCCCGGCCCCGCCGGCGGACCTGTCGCAGCGCTTGCGCGGGCTCGCCGTCGCAGGGCTGGCGGACCCCGTCCTCGTACACCACGCAGTTGACGACACTGCTGCCGAGCGGTGAGCGGCGGGGGTGGCTCAGGTCCACGGTGACGGAACGGTGGGCGCGCCGCATCACACGGCGCAGCTGGCGGATCATCGGCACGGCGGGGGCTCCTTCGGAGGACCGGGGCGTCAGTGTGCCACCGGCCGCGGCCTGGAGGACGGGGTTCCGCGGCGGATTCGCGAGGTCTCGTGAGAGGCCCCCGACGGGCCCGCGGCAGACCTGTCGCATGCCCACCGGCAGGGGCTGATATCCGCCCACAGGCCCGGCTCGCGCAGCCCATGCCGATCTGTCAGAGGGCTGTGCCATCATCACCTCATATGCTCACAGGCTGTAAACGCACTAACCTCAGCCGACACGGTGCTCACAACAGCCACTTTTTTCTTTCGGGGGGAAGGGAATGCTGCACCCGAGACCGGTCATCAGACCCGCGCTCTGTACCGCCGTGGTGCTGACCCTCGCCGTCCTGGCCTCGATGCTGCTGCCCCGCCCCGACCCCGCGACGGCGTCCCCCGGAGTGCCCGAACCGGGCACCAAGATGCCCACCGAGGCGAAGGTCGCCGCCGAGGCCGAGGCGACCCCCCGCCCCCGGTCGCGCGCGCGCACGGTGAGCCCCGCCGCCCTGCCCCCGCCGCCGCCACCGGTCTCCGGCACACCGGACGACGCCC
>NZ_JBHVHF010000217.1:0-14252 GCF_042800315.1 Streptomyces sp. NPDC057638 | reverse complement strand
GCGCGTCGGAGAGACGCTCCAGCAACACCATGCCCACCCCCTCGCCCCACCCCGTACCGTCCGCCGCGTCCGCGAACGCCTTGCACCGCCCATCCCCCGCCAACCCACGCTGCCTGCTGAATCCGATGAAGGTGCCCGGTGTGGCCATGACGGTGACACCTCCGGCCAGCGCGAGGTCGCATTCGCCGCCGCGCAGCGACTGGGCCGCCAGATGCAGGGCGACCAGCGACGACGAGCACGCCGTGTCCACCGTCACCGCCGGACCCTCAAGACCCAGGTGATAGGAGACCCGGCCGGAGACCACGCTGCCCGCGGCGAGATCGGTCCCGTAGTCGTGGTACATCACCCCGGCGAAGACACCGGTCCGGGTGCCGCGCGCCGAGGCCGGATCGATCCCCGCCCGCTCGAACGACTCCCACGACGTCTCCAGCAGCAGCCGCTGCTGCGGGTCCATCTCCAGGGCCTCACGCGGCGAGATTCCGAAGAACGCGGCGTCGAACTCTCCCGCCTCGTAGAGGAATCCGCCTTCGACCGAGTACGTCGTGCCAGGGTGGTCCGGGTCCGGGTGGTAGAGCCCTTCCCGGTCCCAACCGCGGTCGGCGGGGAACTCCGCGATGAGATCGGTGCCCGTGGAGAGCAGGTGCCACAGCTTCTCCGGCGTGTTCGCCCCGCCCGGGTAACGGCAGGCCATCGACACGATCGCGATGGGATCATCGGCGACGGCCACGGGCGCGGTGTCGCCGACCGAGGACTTGGGCCCGGTCTCGTCGGCGCACGCGACGACATGGCGGGCCAGCGCGTCCGGCGTGGGGTAGTCGAAAATCAGCGTCGCGGGCAGGCGAAGGCCGGTGACACTCTGGAGCCGGTTGCGCAGTTCGATGGCGGTCAGCGAGTCAAAGCCGAGTTCCTTGAAGGGACGTTCGGCGTCGACCGCCGTTGGCCCCGGGTAGCCGAGGATCGTGGCCACGCCCTCCCGGACGGCCAGCAGGGCGTGGGCGTGGCGTTCGGCCGGGAGGAGCCCGGCGATCCGCTCGGCGAAGGAGTGCTCCGACGTCGTGGCCTGGGCGGCGGCGGTGCGGTGCCGGGAGGCGGGGACGAGTCCGCGCAACAGGGCGGGGATCTCGGTGGCGGACGTACGCAGTGCCGCGATGTCCATCCGTATCGGCAGGAGCTGGGCGCTGCGGGTGGTCCAGGCGGTGTCGAGGAGGGCGAGCGCCTCCCGGGTCGACAGTCCGGAGACACCGGCTCGCGCCATCCGGTCGCGATCCGCCTGAGGGAGGGCGCTCGTCATGCCGCTCTCCTCGCTCCACAAGCCCCAGTTGAGGGAGACGGCGGTCAGCCCCTGAGCACGCCGGTGATGGGCCAGCGCGTCCAGGAAGGCGTTGGCCGCCGCGTAGCCGCCCTGTCCCGGACCACCGAAGACACCGGCGGCGGACGAGAACAGGACGAAGGCCGCGAGCGGTGCGTCGGCGGTGAGCTCATGCAGGTTCAACGCGCCGTCCACCTTCGGGCGGAAGACTCCCGCCACCCTCTCGGGGGTCAGCGACTCGATCACACCGTCGTCCAGCGTGCCGGCGGTGTGCACCACGGCGGAGACCTGGTGCCGCGCCAGGACAGCGGCCAGTGCCTCACGGTCGGCTACGTCGCACGCGGCCACCGAGACGGTGGCGCCGAGCTCTCGCAGTTCCTCCGCGAGGACGTCGGCGGTCCGGCGTGACACGAGCAGCAGCCGCTTCACTCCGTGCGCCGCCACCAGGTGCCGTGACACCAGACCGCCCAGTGTGCCCGACGCGCCGGTCACCAGGACCCAGGAGTTCTCCGGGACGGTGAGGGAGGGCGTCTCCGAGGGATCGGGCAGGGCACGGACGATGCGCGGTGCCCGCATCTCACCGTGGCGTATGGCCAGCTGCGGCTCTCCGGACGTCAGCGCGCCCGGCAGGGCCCGCAGCGACTCCGGTGACGCGTCCACGTCGACGAGGACGAAGCGGCCCGGGTGCTCCGACTGCGCGGACCTGACCAGCCCCCACACCGGGGCGTGTGCCAGCGCGGGTACGTCCTCGTCCGGCCCGGCGGCTATGGCCCCACGGGTGAGGACGACCAGCCGCGCGTGCTCGAAGCGCTCGTCCGCCAGCCACGACTGCACCAGTGCGAGGACGGCCGTGGCGGCTGTCCCGGGAGAGCCGTCGCAGGTCGCGACCATGATGTCGGGGGCTTCGGGCAGGTCGGCGAAGTCGGCGGTGAGTTCGGCCCCCGGAAGAGCGACGGCGGCGCCGAGCCGGTCCTCTCCGACCACGGCCCACCGCAGTGCGGACGCCGCGGCCACGTCGGCGGGCGCGGGTTTCGCGACGGCGGGCCATGCGACGCGGTAGAGCGAGCGGTGGACGGCGGTCCTGGCGCCGTCGGGCTCCGGGGTGGCCACGGGCCGCAGGACCAGGGCGTCCACGCTGGCCACCGCCTGGCCGCTCACGTCGGCCACGGCGAGCGAGAAGGTGTCGTCCCCGACCACCGCGAGCCTGATCCGCGCCGAGGTGGCACCGGTGGCATGCAGCCGTACCCCTGTCCAGGAGAACGGCATACGGGCCTCCGGGCCGGAGTCCGCGAGGCTGCTGAGTCCCACGGACTGGAGCGCGGCGTCCAGCAGCGCCGGGTGCAGGCCGAACGCGTCGGCGTCCCGCGCGGTCGCCTCGTCCAGGGCGATCTCCGCGAAGACCTCGTCACCCCGCCGCCAGGCGGCGCGCAGACCCCGGAAGGCCGGGCCGTAGGCGAAGCCCAGCTCGGCGAGCCGGTCGTAGTGGCCGGTGATGTCGAGGGGTTCGGCGCCCTCGGGGGGCCATAGCTCCGTCCGCCGGGGTGGCGCCGGAGCTTCCGCCGACGCGAGCACACCGCTGGCGTGACGGGTCCATCCCTCGTCGCCGTCGGGCCGCGCGTGGACGGTGAACGTACGCCGTCCCGCGGTGTCCGCCGTGGAGACACGCAGCCGCAACCGGGTTCCGCCGTCGGCCGGGAGCACGAGCGGAGCCTCCAGGGTCAGCTCCTCCAGAAGGTCACACCCCACGTGGTCACCGGCGCGTACCGCGAGTTCCACGAAGGCCGTGCCGGGGAGCAGCACGGTGCCGAGCACCGCGTGGCCCGCGATCCAGGGCTGCCGCGCGAGGGACAGCCTGCCGCTGAGGAGCACCTCGTCGTCCTCACCCGTCTCGACCACCGCGCCCAGCAGCGGATGGTCGGCGGCCGCCAGGCCGAGCGCCTCCGGCTCGCCGGAGCCGATGGGGTGGATCCGCGGCCAGATCCGGTGCCGCTGGAAGGCGTACGTCGGCAGATCGACACGGCGGGCCCCGGTGCCCTCGTACATCGCGGCCCAGTCGACGTCCGCGCCCTGGACGAAGGCGGTGGCCAGCCCCTCGGCCAGGGCCAGGGACTCGGGACGGTCCCGGCGCACGGTCGGGGTGAACACGGCCTGCGGATCCTCGGCCAGGCACTCCTGCCCCATGGCGCAGAGCACACCACCGGGCCCCAGCTCCACGAAGGTGCCGACACCTCGCTCCCGCAGGGCCCGTACGCCGTCGCCGAAGCGCACCGCGTCACGGATCTGCCGGGTCCAGTAGTCGGGGCGGCTGAGCTCCTCGGCGGTGGCGATCCGTCCCGTGACATTGGAGACGACCGGAATCCTCGGCGCGTGGAACGTGAGCGCGGTGACCACCGTACGGAAGTCGGCCAGCATCCCGTCCATACGGGCGGAGTGGAACGCGTGACTCACGTTGAGCCGCTTGGTGCGGTGCCCACGCTCCGCGAGCTCGGCCGCCACGGCGTGTACGGCGCCCTCGTCACCGGAGATCACGACCGAGCGCGGGCCGTTGACCGCGGCGATCGACACCCCGTCGGTGAGGAGCGGGTTCACCTCGTCCTCGGAGGCCCGTACGGAGACCATCGCCCCGCCGGCCGGCAGGCCCTGCATCAGCCGGCCCCGGGCGGCGACCATGGTGCACGCGTCCGCCAGCGAGAGCACTCCGGCCACATGCGCGGCCGCCAGCTCGCCGAGGGAGTGGCCCAGCAGGGCGACCGGTTCCGGACCCCAGGTCCGCACCAGCCGGTACAGCGCCACCTCGATCGCGAAGAGAGCTGTCTGTGTGTACTGCGTCTGGTCGAGCAGCGCGGCCTCGGGCGTGCCGGGGTCGGCGAGGAGCACCGTGGACAGGGGCGGTTCGAGCAGGGGGTCGAGCCGGTCGAACACGGCGTCCAGCGCCTCGGCGAACACCGGGTGCCGCGCGTACAGCTCACGGCCCATGCCCGGGTACTGACTGCCCTGGCCGGTGAAGAGATACGCGGTACGCGTCAGACGGCGACCGGTGCCCCGGACCAGGCCCGCGGCGTTCTCGCCCCGGGACAGCGCGCCGAGCGCGTCGGTGAGGGTGTCGGTGGACGCGCTCTCCGCGAGCAGTACCGCCCTGTGCTCGAACGCGGACCTGGTGGCGGCCAGCGAGTAGCCGACATTCAGCGCCTCGGCGGGATTCTCGCGCAGGCTCGCGGCCAAGCGGCCGGCCTGGTCACGTAAGGCCGCCTCGGAGCGCCCCGCGATCACCCAGGGCAGCACGGGAGGGCCGGGCCGCTCCGGTGCCGTGTCCCGTGCCGCCTCCGCCACAGCGCCCGGTTCCGTGGCCGGTTCCGTGACCGGGGTGGCCGGTTCGGTGCCCGGTTCCGTGGCCGGTTCCCTGACTGGGGCAGGTGCCTCCTCGATGATGGCGTGCACATTGGTGCCGCTGACGCCGAAGGACGAGACTCCGGCGCGACGCGGCCTCCCGGTCTCCGGCCAGGCGCGCTCCTGGGTCAGCAGCGACACCGCGCCCGACTCCCAGTCCACATGCCGGGAGGGCTCGTCGACATGGAGGGTCCTGGGCAGCCTGCCATGCTCCATCGCCTTGACCATCTTGATCACACCACCGACACCGGCCGCCGACTGGGTGTGGCCGATGTTCGACTTCAGCGAGCCGAGCCAGAGGGGACGCCCGGGGTCACGCCCCTGCCCATAGGTCTCCAGCAGGGCCTGCGCCTCGATCGGATCACCGAGGGTGGTGCCGGTGCCGTGCGCCTCGACCGCGTCGACGTCGGCCGGTGTCAGGCCCGCCGCCGCCAGCGCCTGGCGGATGACGCGCTCCTGGGCGGGGCCGTTGGGGGCGGTCAGCCCGTTGCTGGCCCCGTCCTGGTTGGCCGCTGTGCCTCGGACGACGGCGAGCACCGGGTGTCCCTCGCGCCGCGCGTCGGAGAGCCGCTCCAGGAGCAGCATGCCCACGCCCTCGGCGAGACCGGTTCCGTCGGCGGCGTCCGCGAACGCCTTGCAACGGCCGTCGGAGGCGAGTCCGTGCCCCTGCCCCCGGCTGAACTCGTCGAAGAGCGTCGGGGTGGCCATCACCGCGACGCCTCCCGCGAGCGCCAGGGCGCACTCGCCGCCGCGCAGGGACTGCACGGCGAGGTGCAGGGCGACCAGCGACGAGGAACACGCCGTGTCGACGGTGATCGCCGGGCCTTCCAGACCCAGCTGGTAGGAGACACGGCCGGAGGCGATGCTGCCCGCGCTGCCATTGAAGATATAGCCCTCGATGGCGTCCCTCGACTGGCTCACCAGGTCGCCATAGTCGTGGTACATCACCCCGGCGAAGACCCCGGTGCGGGAACCGCGCAGCGAGTGGGGGTCGATGCCCGCCCGCTCGACCGCCTCCCACGAGGTCTCCAGCAGCAGCCGCTGCTGGGGGTCCATGGCGAGGGCCTCACGCGGCGAGATGCCGAAGAAGTCGGGGTCGAACTCGGCGGCGTCATGGAGGAATCCACCGCGGTCGTAGCGGCCGTCGAGATCCCAGCCGCGGTCCGCGGGGAAGGACGTGACGCCGTCGACCTCATCGGATACCAGCTGCCACAGTTCCTCGGGGGTACGAACGCCGCCGGGGTAGCGGCAGCTCATCGCGACGATCGCGATGGGCTCGGCGGACCGTGCGGCCAGGTCGCGCTTCTGCTGGCGCAGCCGCTCGACCTCCTTCATGGACGCCCGCAGGGCGGCCGCGAGCTTGGCTTCCGGGCCGGGATGGGTGTTGTCGGTCATGTCAGGCTCCACACCTCACGCGTTCGTACCGCTGGTGGCGTCCTCGCTGCCATCGAGGGCGAGGTTGATGAGCTTGTCGAGATCCATGGCGTCGATGGACTCCAGTGCGCGCTGGTCGTCGGCGCGGCCGGCCGGCTCGGGCGCCACCTGCTCCGGCAGTTGCGCGTCGGAGCCGTTGTCGTGGGTGCCGGGCGACAGCTTGGCGCCGAGGTACTGGGCGATGGCCGCCGGTGTGGGCTGGTCGAAGACCAGCGTGGCGGGCAGCCGCAGCCCCGTGGCCGTACGCAGCCGGTTGCGGAGTTCGACGGCCGTGAGCGAGTCGAAGCCCAGTTCCTTGAAGGCCCTGCCCGGGTCGATGGTCTCCAGGGATGTGTGGCCGAGTACGGACGCGACGCGGGTGACGACGAGTTCTTCCAGGGTGCCCGTCCGCTCCGCCGGGGTCATCGCACGGAGCCGTTCCACCAGCGTGCCCCTGTCCGCCGTGTCATGGCCCACGGCGGCCCGCACGGTACGGCGCACAGGGGTGCCGATCAGCTCCCGCAGCAGCGGCGGAACGTCCGACGTCCGCGCGGACCTGCGCAGAGCCGCCAGGTCCAGACGCATCGGCAGCAGCTGGGGCCGCGATACGGAGACGGCCGCGTCGAACAGCGCGAGCCCCTCCCGCGCGGTCATGGCGGTGACACCGAGCCGGGTCATACGGCGCAGGTCGGTGCGGTCGAGATGGGCGGTGAGACGGCTGCGCTGCTCCCAGAATCCCCAGCCGAGGGAGATGGCGGGCAGACCACGGGCGCGACGATGGTGCGCCAGGGCGTCCAGGAAGGTGTTCGCCGCCGCGTAGCTGGCCTGCCCGGGACCGCCGAAGACACCGGCGGCTGAGGAGAACACGACGAACGCGGAGAGCGGCCGGTCGGCCGTGAGTTCGTGGAGGTTGAGGGCTCCGTCCACCTTGGGCCGCAGGACGTCCGCGACCCGCTGCGGCGTGAGGGATTCCACGATGCCGTCGTCCAGCGTGCCCGCCGTGTGAACGACGGCGGACACCGCGTTCCGGGTCAGCACCTCCCGCAGCGCCTCGCGGTCGGCCACGTCGCAGGCCGCGACCGACACCTCGGCACCCGATGTCCGCAGCTCGGACGCCAGATCATCGGCCGCGTTCCGGGAGACGAGCACCAGCCGTCGTACGCCGTGCTCCAGGACCAGATGCCGTGCCACCAGACCGCCGAGGGTGCCCGACGCGCCCGTGACCAGAACGGTCGAGTCAGGCCCGAAGGAGACGGAGTCCGCCGCCTCGGCCGGCTCGGCCCGGCGGAGCCGCGGGGCAGAGGGCTTCCCGCTCCTCAGGGCGATTTGCGGCTCGTCCGAGGCGATGGCCACGGGCAGGGCCCGCAGCGACTCCGGGGACGCGTCCACGTCGACGAGGACGAAGCGGCCCGGGTGCTCCGACTGCGCGGACCTGACCAGCCCCCACACCGGGGCGTGTGCCAGCGCGGGTACGTCCTCGTCCGGCCCGGCGGCTATGGCCCCACGGGTGAGGACGACCAGCCGCGCGTGCTCGAAGCGCTCGTCCGCCAGCCATGACCGCACCAGTTCGAGGACACGGTACACATGGCCGTGGGTGGCCTCCGCCGACAGCGCGTCCGGCTCACCGATGAACGGGGCGATCACGACGCCGGGGACGCTCTCCAGATCCGCTACATCCCTCAGACCCGCGTGAACGGAGACGCCGGGGAGCTGGCCGGCGAGGCCCGGTGTGTCCGTACCCAGCACCGCCCAACCGAGCGGTGAGCCGGTTTCGGTCCGCGGCGCGGGCTCGGGTATCCGGGTCCAGTCCGGCCGGAACAACCCGTCGTGGACGGTCGGGTCGGCCGCCCTGAGCTGCTGGGTGGCGACCTGCCGTACGACCAGTGACTCGATCGACACCACCGGCCGTCCCGTGGAGTCGGTGACGTCGATGGCGACGGCGTCCTCCTCCGCACGCGGGGTGATGCGCACCCGGAGGGCCGAGGCTCCCGAGGCGTGCAGCCGCACCCCGTTCCAGGAGAAGGGCAGCCGGGCGCGTCCTTCGCCCGCCGACGGCAGCAGTCCGAGGCCGAGGCCGTGCAGGGCGGCGTCGAGGAGCGCGGGATGGATACCGAACGCCCCTGCCCCGGCGGCGTCCCCGGCGGACAGTTCGACCTCGGCGAACACTTCGTCGAAGACCTCGTCACTGCGCCGCCAGGCGGCGCGCAGCCCTTGGAAGGAGGGACCGTAGCCATAGCCCTGCTCGGTCAGCCGGTCGTAGTAGCCGTCGATATCAACGCGCTCGGCGCCGGGCGGCGGCCATGCCGTGAGGTCAGCCGCCCGGTGGCTCTCACTCTCGGTGAGAAGCCCGGTGGCGTGGCGGGTCCAGGGATCGTCGGCGGCGGCCGACTCGGACCGGGAGTGGAGGCTGACCGACCGGCTGCCGGTCTCGTCGGCGGCCGACACGGTCAGCTGGACGCGCACCTCACCGCGCGCGGGCAGCACCAGGGGCGCTTCGAGCGTGAGTTCCTCGACAGCGTCACAGCCGACCTCGTGTGCCGCGTGCAGGGCGAGTTCGACGAATCCGGTCCCGGGCAGCAGGACCGTGCCGGAGACGGCGTGGTCGGCGAGCCAGGGGTGGGTCTGGAGGGACAGCCGGCCGGTCAGCAGATAGCCGTCGGTGTCGGCCAGCGGGGTGGCCGCGCCCAGCAGCGGGTGTTCGGCGGAGACCAGACCGGCGGCGGCCACGTCGCCGCTGTGCCGCGCGTCGTCCTCCAGCCAGTAGCGGGTGCGTTGGAAGGGGTAGGTGGGGAGATCGACAGCGGTGGGCCGGTGCGGGCTGAAGAACGCCCGCCAGTCGACGGGAACACCGTTGACGTGCAGTTCGGCGGCCGAGGCCAGGAACCTGCCCAGACCACCCTCGTCCCGCCGCAGCGTGCCCGTCACGACAACCTCGGCGGCCTCCTGGATACCGATCGTCAGCACAGGATGCGCACTGGACTCCACGAACGTGCCGAAACCATCGGCGACCAGCGCCCGCACCGCCTCCTCGAAACGCACCGTCTGACGCAGATTGCGATACCAGTACGACGCGTCGAGCATGGCCGTGTCGACAGGTCCCGCGTCCACGGTGGAGTAGAACGGGATCCGCGCCGGACGAGGATTGATCGGGGCCAGGACATCGAGGAGTTCCGCCTCGATCCGCTCCACATGCGAGGAGTGCGAGGCATAATCCACCGGCACCCGGCGGACCCGGATGTCCTCACCCTGGCACGCGTCGACGAACGCGGTCACCGCGTCCGCGTCACCCGCGACGACCGTACTCGACGGACCATTCACCGCCGCCACACCCAACCGACCCGACCACTCGGCGAGCCGCCCCTCCACCACCGCCAGCGGCAGCGCAACAGACGCCATACCCCCCTCACCCGCCAGAACCCGCCCGATCACCCGCGCACGCAACGCCACCACACGCGCCGCATCCTCCAAAGTGAGCGCACCACACACCGTCGCCGCCGCGATCTCACCCTGCGAATGACCCACCACCGCCCCCGGAACCACACCCAACGACCGCCACACCTCCGCCAGCGACACCATCACCGCCCACGTCACCGGCTGCACCACATCCACCCGATCCAGCACACCCCCCTCACGGACCACCTCGATGAGGTCGAAGTCCACAAACGGAGCCAACGCCCCAGCACACTCCCCCAACCGCGCCGCAAACACCGGCGACTCCCCCACCAACCGCGCACCCATACCCACCCACTGCGTCCCCTGCCCCGGGAACACAAAAGCCGTCATCCCCACATCGGTGGCCGTCCCCCGCACCAGACCCGGCACACCACCATCCCCCGCCAGAGCCCGCAGACCCTCCCGCAACTCCGCCACATCACCACCCACGACAACCGCCCGCTCCTCAAACCCCGAACGAGCCGTGGCCAGCGAGAACCCCACATCCACAGGACGCGGCTCCCCGGCCCCCTCCACGAACGCCAGCAACCGCTCCGCCTGCGCCCGCAACCCGGCCTCACTCTTCGCCGACACCACCCACGGCACCACACCCACCCCAGGAACAGGAGTGCCCGCTGCCTCCGGCTCGACCACCTCGGGCTCCGGCGCCTGCTCCAGCACCGCGTGAGCGTTCGTACCACTGATACCGAACGACGACACACCCGCACGACGCGGATGACCCGTCTCCGGCCAGGCACGCTCCTCCGTCAGCAGCGACACCGCACCCGCACCCCATTCCACCTGCGCGGTCGGCTGCCCGACATGCAACGTCCTCGGCAGCACTCCATGCTGGAGGGCGAGCACCATCTTGATGAGCCCCGCGGCACCCGACGCGGCTTGGGTGTGGCCGATGTTGGACTTCACCGACCCCAGCCACAACGGCTCCCGGTCCCCACGCCCCTGACCATAGGTCGCCAGCAGTGCCTGCGCCTCGATCGGATCGCCCAGCTTCGTCCCCGTCCCATGCGCCTCCACCGCGTCCACCTCGGCGGCCGACAGACCCGCCTGCGCCAGCGCCTGCCGGATCACCCGCTGCTGCGACGGACCGTTCGGCGCCGTCAGACCATTGCTCGCGCCGTCCTGATTGGTCGCCGTACCGCGCACGAGCGCGAGGACCCGGTGCCCGTTACGCCGCGCGTCGGAGAGACGCTCCAGCAGCACCATGCCCACGCCTTCGGACATTCCCATGCCATCGGCGTCGGCGGAGAAGGCCCGGCACCGCCCGTCCACGGACAGCCCGCGCTGGCGGCTGAACTCGGTGAACGAGGACGGGATGGCCATGACCGACACACCGCCCGCCAGGGCGAGCTCCGACTCCCCCTGGCGCAGCGACTGGGCCGCCAGATGCAGGGCGACCAGCGACGACGAGCAGCCCGTGTCGAGCGTCACCGCCGGGCCTTCCAGACCGAGGATGTACGAGACACGGCCCGAGGCGATGCTCGCCGTGTTGCCCGTCCCGAGGTAGCCCTCCACTCCTTCGGGTACCTCGCGCAGCCGCGAGCCGTAGTCGTGATAGCTGACTCCGGCGAAGACCGCCGTACGGCTGCCGCGCAGCGACTGCGGGTCGATGCCCGCCCGCTCGAACGCCTCCCAGGAGGTCTCCAGCAACAGTCGCTGCTGCGGGTCCATGGCGAGGGCCTCACGCGGCGAGATCCCGAAGAAACCCGGGTCGAACTCGGCGGCGTCGTGCAGGAACCCGCCATGCCGGGTGTAGGTCTTGCCCGGCTGCTCGGGGTCCGGATCGTAGAGTTCCTCGATGTCCCAGCCCCGGTTGGTGGGCAGCTCGGAGATGGCTTCGCCGCCGTCGGCGAGAAGCGTCCACAGAGCTTCGGGGGACTCCACCCCGCCAGGGAAGCGGCAGCTCATGGCAACGATCGCGATCGGGTCGTCGGCGACGGACCGTACGGTGTCGGCCGCGGCTGTTCCGGGGCTGCCCGCGCCGGCGTCCGTACCCAGGATCTCGTCCCGCAGATAGCCGGCGAGCACGGTCGGATTCGGGTAGTCGAAGACGAGCGTCGTGGGCAGGCGCAGCCCCACGGCGTTGTTGAGCCGGTTGCGGAACTCGACCGCGGTGAGCGAGTCGAAGCCCAGCTCCCGGAAGGCCCGGCCGGGCTCCACCGCGTCGGAGGACGCGTGCCTGAGGACGGCCGCCGCCTGCGTACGCACGAGATCCAGCAGGGCCCTCTCCCGCTCGGCGGCCGTGGCCATGGCGGCCAGTCGCTGCGCCAGCGGCGAGGACTCGGCACGCTCGGCGGCGGGTACGGCGGCGCCATCGACGGGTCGGGCGGCACTGTCCAGGATCCGCCGCGCCTCGGGAACGCCGTTGAGCAGCGGCCGCGGCCCGGCGGAGGTGAAGACGGGTACGAAGCGCTCCCAGTCGACGTCGGCGACCGCCACGAAGGTCTCGCCGTCCTCGATGACCTGGCGCATCGCGGAGAAGGCCGTGTCCGGGTCGAGGAAGGGAAGCCCTCTGGCCTGGAGCTGCTCGGGCTTCACCCCGTCCGGCAGCCGCTCGGGGTCCCAGACGTTCCACACACCCCAGGCGATGGAGCTGGCGGGCAGGCCGCGTCCACGACGCTCCTCGGCGAGGGCGTCGAGGTAGGCGTTGGCGGCGGCGTACGCGCCATGCTCGCCACTGCCCCAGACACCGGCGATCGAGGAGAAGAGGACGAAGGAGTCCAGGGAGTCTCCGTCGAGCAGCTCGTCCAGGTACCGGGCCCCGTTCACCTTGGCGGCGAGAACGTCGGCGAACTCGGAGAGCCCCGACTCGGCGAGCGAGGCGAGCTCGATGAAGGCGGCGGCGTGGATGACCGTACGGACGACCGAACCCGCTGCCGTGAGATCGGAGAGGAGCGTGGCGAGGGAGTCGCGATCCGCGGCATCGCAGGCGGCCACCGTCAGTCGGGTGCCGGAGGCGGCGAGTTCCGCTTCCAGCTCCGCCATGCCGGGGGCGGAGGGCCCACGGCGACTGGTGAGAACGACGTGTTCGGTACCGGTGTCGGCGAGCCAGCGAGCGATGAGCGGGCCGAGGGCGCCCGTCCCACCCGTGACGAGAGCCGTGCCGCGCGTGCGCCAGGCACCGGTAGCCGGGTCGGTCGCCTCCCGTTCGGCCGGACGCGGGTTCCGCACGAGCCGGCGGGCCAGGATGCCCGAAGCGCGCACCGCCGTCTGGTCCTCGCCGTCCGCACCCGCCAACACCGCGCACAGACGGGCCTGCGCCCGCTCATCGAGCGTCTCGGGCAGATCGACCAGGCCGCCCCAACGCTGGGGTTGTTCGAGCGCGACCACGCGGCCCATGCCCCACACCTGTGCCTGGAGCGGGCTGGTGACCTGGTCCTTACCGCTCACCGACACCGCGCCACGGGTCGCGAGCCACACACGGACGGGGAGGTCGAGCTCGCCCAGTGCCTGGATCAGGGCGAGGGTGGCGGCGACTCCGGCGGTCATCGACGGCTGAGCCGTGTGCGGGCGTTCGTCGAGTGCGAGGAAGGACAGCACGGAGGCTGACGGGCCTTCCGCCGACTCCCGTGCCTCCAGGGCCTTCGTCAGTGCCGTGACATAACGCGTGCGTTCGGCTTCCCGTGCCGGGACGACCATGTCGACGACGTGGGCGCCCCGACGGGTGAGCGCGGTACGGGCGGCGGTCACCGCCGCGTCCTCCGTATGCCCCTCGGGGAGTACGAGCAGCCAGGTGCCGGCGAGCGCGGCGGAGCCGGGTTCCGTGACCGGCTGCCAGGCCACACCGTAACGCCAGCTGTCCACGGTGGCGTCGCGTCGGCGCTGACGGCGCCAGTCCGCGAGCGCCGGAAGCACCGCGCTGAGTGGTGCGTCCGTCTCCGTGGCGAGGGTTCCGGCCAGGCTCTGCCAGTCCTCGCGTTCGACGGCGGCCCAGAAGCGCGCGTCGACGGCGTCCGAGGGGGCGGCGCTGGTCGACGCTCCTTCGGGGGCCTCCAGCCAGTAGCGGGTGCGTTGGAAGGGGTAGGTGGGGAGATCGACAGCGGTGGGCCGGTGCGGGCTGAAGAACGCCCGCCAGTCGACGGGAACACCGTTGACGTGCAGTTCGGCGGCCGAGGCCAGGAACCTGCCCAGACCACCCTCATCCCGCCGCAGCGTGCCCGTCACGACCACATCCGCGGCCTCCTGGATACCAATCGTCAGCACAGGATGCGCACTGGACTCCACGAACGTCCCATAACCATCGGCGACCAGCGCCCGCACCGCCTCCTCGAAACGCACCGTCTGACGCAGATTGCGATACCAGTACGACGCGTCGAGCATGGCCGTGTCGATCGGTCCCGCGTCCACGGTGGAGTAGAACGGGATCCGCGCCGGACGAGGATTGATCGGGGCCAGGACATCGAGGAGTTCCGCCTCGATCCGCTCCACATGCGAGGAGTGCGAAGCATAATCCACCGGCACCCGACGGACCCGGATGTCCTCACCCTGGCACGCGTCGACGAACGCGGTCACCGCGTCCGCGTCACCCGCGACGACCGTACTCGACGGACCATTCACCGCCGCCACACCCAACCGACCCGACCACTCGGCGAGCCGCTCCTCCACCACACCCAGCGGCAGCGCAACAGACGCCATACCCCCCTCACCCGCCAGAACCCGCCCGATCACCCGCGCACGCAACGCCACCACACGC
>NZ_JBHVHF010000216.1:0-14300 GCF_042800315.1 Streptomyces sp. NPDC057638 | reverse complement strand
ACCGGGAACGGTGGGGCCCTTCGACGTTGCTCAGCCTCCGTTGTCCTGGTTTTTGTCCACAGCGGGTTTCTCTGTGGCTCCCCAGAGGGCGACCGCGATCTTCTGGGCCACCTCCTTCAGCATGGCTCCAGGGACGTGGAGTAGCGCGCCCGCATGCGCGCGGACGCACCCGGCTCCCAGCCCATGATTTGGTCGATGACGCGATCCGGGACACCCAGCAGCATGAGCACCGTGGCGGCCGTGTGTCGGGCGTCGCGAACCGCTACACCTGCTACACCGCAGGTCAGCGGGGTGCTTCGTGTAGCAACAGGGGCGAGGCGTAGCGGATGTAGCGGGTCCGGCCACCGGGACGCGCGTACGTGGGTCCTCTTTCTTCGTCTCGTCGCTTCTCCCACGCCCACCAGGGCAGACAAAGGTTCCCATCGCTCGGCGGCCGGAGCTTTCGTCGTGTGCTCTGCCGTCCGGCGTCCGCCACGGATTCCGATGGCCGATCCAGCGCGCGGTCCCGATCCTCCGGGGCGCCTCCCTGGTGGCGCGGATGGCAGGGGCACCGGCCCTGGCGGTCGCGCCCGGTGAGGGGCTACTTCTCGTCAGGGGCCGCGCCCCCGGTCCATCCCTGCTTGCGCAGCACCGCCGCCACGTCCGGCGCCTCGTAGTGGGGGCCCTTCAGCACCTTGCCGTCGGCGCGGCGGACCGGGGTGCCGTCGGGGCCGAGCTTGGACATGTTGGCGCGGTGGACCTCGGCGAGGACGGAGTCGAGGTCGATGCCGTGGACCAGGGCGGTGCCATACGCGACGTAGACGACGTCGGCGAGTTCCTGGGCCAGGCTGTCGAGCGGGCCGTCGACCGCGACCTCGGCGGCCTCGGCGGCCTCCTCCTCCAGCAGGTCGCGGCGGTGGGCGGCGAGGGTGCGCGGGATCTCGGTCGGGGCGGAGCGGGCGTCGAGGCCGAAGGCGCGGTGGAATTCATGGACCAGGGCGGCGGGGGAGGAGTGCATGGTGTCGACTCTACGGCTGTGGCCTGCGGCGCTGTCGTCGGTTTCACCGGTACGGAGACGGCGCCCGCCGGGGCTCTGTGGAGCCTCGGCGGACGCCGTCCGGTGATCACCGGGACATCTCGTCCCAGAACTCGCAGCGGTGTTCGGCGCGGTAGTCGGATGGGCGGATTCCGTCAGTCCCCGGCTTCAGGGAGACGACCGTGTCGCTGGTCGGGCTGAAACGGGGCCAGCGGGGGGTGCCCGGTGCGTTGGGATCGCCGGTGCGGGCGAAGGTCGTCCAGTACATGATCATCTGGTCGGCGAGCTTCCACTGTTCGGGGCGCATCTCCGGCCAGGGGGCCCCACCGAGGTCGAAGAGGTAGGGGAGCTCACTGGCGTGGGCGGCCCCCGGGGGGAACTCCTGGGGGATGCCGTTGACGTTGGGAGCCTCGTCGTCGGTGAGGTAGTAGGCGTAGACCGGATTACGGGTGGACAGCAGCCCCTCGCCGGTCAGCTTGGGGCAGGCCCAGCCCCGGTCCGTCCCGACCGTGGCCCAGGCCAGGGCGGCGGAACGATACTGCGAGAGCGGGTACCGTGCCATGACCTGATCGGCCTTGGCGTCGAACGCGGCCTTCATGAGGACCGGGTACTCGCTGGCTGTGACCGGGATTCCCGCGCGGATCGCACCCGATATGAAGCCACGGTTCTCGTCCCTCGTCCCTCCCGACATCACCGGGACGCGCAGGAAGCGGCCCTTCCGTAACGCGACGGCGGGGTTCTCCGGCAGCAGCGGTGTGCCGTAGCTGAGATGGCTGGCGAATCGATCGTTCACCGGCATCAGGTCCTCGACCGACTTCGCCCGCATGCAGGCGAGTTGGCGTCGGCCGGATGGGCATCCCAGATCCGTGGCGGCCGCGCCGCTGGTGGAGTGTGCCTGTCGCAGGGAGCTGTACGGAGTGATCGACGGCAGGCCCGGCACGGGCACCAGTGTCCCGCTCGGCCACTCGTTCATGCAGGTGCCCGACTGCATGATGGCCTTGTCGACCAGACCACGCGCGGCGGGCGAGGTCAGCAGCGCGCAGATGCTCATGGCCCCGGCGGAGTTACCGAACACGGTCACGTTGTCGCGGTCGCCGCCGAACACGGCGGCGTTGCGCTGGGTCCAGCGGAGCGCCTCGATCTGATCGGCCAGCCCGAAGCCGCCCGCACCGGCGAGACCGGGGAGACCGAAGTAACCGAAGACGCCGAGACGGTAGTTGACCGTCACCACGACCGCGTCGCCCTGCGCGGCGAGCCGCCCGGCGTCGTACGCGTTGCCGGAGCCGATGGTGTATCCGCCGCCGTGGAGCCACACCATGACGGGGCGGGGGGTCGTGGACGGGGTGCGCGGTGTGTAGACGTTGACGAAGAGGCAGTCCTCGGCGCCACTCAGCTGGCGGCCGTCAGCGCCCCCGAACTGGGCGCACTCATGTCCGGGCGCGGTGGCCTTCGCGACTCCCTTCCATCGTTCGGGCGGAACCGGGTCCTTCCAGCGCAGCGCGCCGACCGGGGGCCGCGCGTAGCGGACGCCGGAGAAAATTCTGTTCTCACCGTCATGGGAGCCTCGCACCAGGCCCGTGTCCAGCCGGACGGTCAGCGGCTGTTGTGTTGCGGCGGTTTCCTCAGCCCCCACCGCGACGGTGGTGAGGCTCAGTGAGAGAGCGGCGGTCATCACCACGACCGGCCGCACCCAACGGATCGACATCCTCATAGGGACTCCTACCGAGTGTGAGAAGGCCCTATACCTGACGCATGCCACACACAGCGCATCAGCCGCATAAGGGCTCTTCCATGGCAGAACCGTTGAGGGTGACGCCGATGCTATCCATGCGAACCAGGGGCAACGGCAGGGTTACGAGGATTTGGCTGCAAAGTAAACATCGGTGGTTTAGGCCAATCCGAACCGCAGGCCGGTCACCTCTACTGACGGGTCAGTCACTTGTCGGCAGCATGAACCGAATAGTTGGATCTCGTCTAAAAGTAGTCGTGCATGATGATCGGATGACTAGTGGGGTGATTCACGCCAGGAGTCGCCTGTGAGGCGGAGGGGAGGGAGTACGCGAGAGGAGAGTGGAGCTCCGGCGGAGGGTAGCGATGCGACCGGCCCGACGGTGGCTGACCTCTGACAGCTGGTGAGCGCTTCCGGTGGCGGTGTAGTGGCGTCACGGGGAGGGTGTGGCGGCGGAAGGGTGCGAGGTGCGTCCGAAGCGCACCCCTGGTGGGGCGACACAGTTCCCTACTCCGGCGCGCGGCCTCGCCCGTCAGGTGAGTCCGTCAGCCCCGTCCGTCAGCCCCGTCTGTCAGGTACGTCCGCCGGGTCCGTGCCGGAGGCTGCCTCAGCGCGCGACTTCCTTCGTACGTCGTCTCCACGCGCCCCTCCCCTCGGCGTGCTACCTCGCCAGCGCGCCCCTTCCCTCCTCGCGCTACCGCTCCAGCGGGTCCCGGTCCGTGGCGAAAGCGGTCGCGAAGCCTTCCTCGCCCAGGGCCGACCTCAGGGCGGACCCGATGCGGTCGATGTCCCCGCGCTCACCCGGAGGCAGCGGCGTTCCCAAGGACAGACGGGTTCGGGAAGCAGTCCCCAGGAGCCCGGCCGCGCGGACGGGATCGCCCGCGAGGCGGTGAGCCCCGGCCAGACCCTCCAGGGCGAGGGCGACCGCCCGGGGGTCTCCGGTGTCGCGCGCGGCGGCGAGCCCTTCCTCCTGGAGCTTCAGGGCGGTCTCGGCGTCTCCGCGCTGCTCAGCGACGAAGCCCAGTTCGGCCAGGATCAGCGCCGTACCGTTCTCCGCTGGGAACCGACGATTCCACTCCAGCCAGGTACGCAGATGGCGCTCCGCCTCCTCCAGACGGCCTTGGCGGCGCGCGGTCAGCGCGAGCCCGATCTCGGCGGACTCCTGGGCGCGTCGGTCGCCGTACTCGACGGCCAGCCGCCGTCCCCGTTCATGGAGTTCGTCGGCTCGGGCGTGGTCCCCGGTGAGCAGCGCGATCCTTCCGAGCTCCGACCAGTGGATGGACACCTCCGTCCACAGCTCCAGCTCTTCGGCGATCCGCAGCCCCTCACGGCGGTGGCTCTCGGCGATTGCGTAGTCACCCTCGATCTCGGCGAGCGCGCCGAGCACCACCAGGGCCCGCATCCGACCCCAGCGGTCGCCGCTCTCGGCGAAGAGGGTGAGGCTGCGCTCGCCGTCACGGCGTGAGGCCGCCAGTTCCCCTCGTACCAGCCTCTGCACACCGCGGACGCTCAGGGCGGCGGCCACGCCCCAGTGGTCACCGGAGGCACGGCAGTCCTCCACCGTGCGGCTGATGAGTTCCTCGGCCACCGCCATCGGGCCGAAGACGGTGACGGTATGGCCGAGGAGCCAGCCCGCACCGGCCCGCTCGCGGGGATCGGCGATCGACTCATGGAGGGATATCGACGGGTGGAGCGGGCGCGGTCCGGAGCGTCGGGACCGCTGCTGGCGTACCGACATGTCCCCGTACACCTCTTGGGGCACCTCTCGGCGGGCGGGCGGGGAAATGCCCCAGGCATCGGCCACCCGGGTGTCGCCCGCGAGGAGCGTCATCCCCGCGTGCCAGGCCAGAAGGGCCTCAGGGGAAGGGGAAGGCGACGACTCGGATGGATCCGGTGGGAGATCCCCGGGCCGTGGTCCATCCACGGACGAGCCTGGGGTCGCCGGACCCGTCTCCTCTGGCGACGGAGACGCGTCGGCGAGGCCGGGGGAAGACCGTCCGGACTCAGACGGCCCGCCCTCGGGACGTCCGCTCTCGGGCAGCCCCGCCTTGGGTACTCCGGTCTTGGGTACTCCGGTCTCCGGCGCTCCGGTCTCCGGCGCTCCGGTCTCCGGCGCTCCGGTCTCCGGCGCTCCGGTCTCCGGCGACGGCCGGAAGGAGGTCTGACGCGGCCACGGCGGCGACTCGGCCGCCGCTCCCCGAGCCGACCAGTCGGTGCCGGGAAAGGGGGGCACGGCGCTCTTCACCCGTACGCCCGACAGCTCCAGGGCCGTCGCCAGGGAACGGGCCGCCTCCCGGAGCCGGCCACGCAGGAACCAGTACCAGGACATCGCGCGTACCAGTCGCCGGGCCAGCGCCGCGTCACCCGTGAGCACCGCCGTGTCGAGGGCACAGCGGACATTGGCCGCCTCCGCGTCGAGGCGGGTGAGCCAGACACGCTGCTCCGCGCCGCGTAGCCGGGCGTTCGCCCGCTCGGTGAGCGCCGTGTAGTGGCGGGCGTGGGCGCGGCGCAGCCGCTCGTACTCCGTCATCCGGCCGGGAATCGGCTCACGGAGTCTCTCCAGGCAGTACGCGGCGAGTGACTCCAGCAGCCGATAGCGCGGTCCGTCAGCTCCGTGCGTGACCACGACGAGGGACCGGTCCACCAGCCGTGCCAGCAGGTCGATCACTTCGGAAGGCCGCACTCCACCGCCGGAGCACAGCACCTCCGCCGTCGACAGGGAGCAGCCGTCGGCGGCTACCGCGAGTCTGCTGAGTACGGTGCGCTCGGCCGCGGTCAGCAGCTCCCAGCTCCAGTCGATCACCGCGCGCAGGGTCCGCTGGCGGGCCGGAGCGTCCCGGGGGCCCGCCGTGAGCAGACCGAACCGGTCGTCGAGGCGTTCGGCCAGCTCGGCCGCGCCGAGGGCACGCAACCGGGACGACGCCAGCTCCAGCGCGAGCGGTATTCCGTCGAGCCGACGGCACATGGTGGCCACCGGACCGGCGTTCTCCCGCGTCAACGTGAAGCCAGGGGACGCCGCGGCCGCGCGCGCCACGAAGAGGCGCACCGCGCCGGAACGCGCCACCTCCGGGAGCGACGCGTCCGGCCGGGGCACATCCAGCGGCGGTACGGACCAGAGCCGCTCACCGGAGAGGCTGAGCGGCTCCCTGCTGGTGGCCAGCACCCTCAGGCCGGGCACCGCCAGCAAGAGCGCCCTGACCAGGCACGCGACCGACTCCACGACATGCTCACAGTTGTCGAGCACGAGCAGCATGCGACGGTCACGCAAGGTCTCGGCGAGCCGCTCGACCGTGGCATGCGGGCGGGGCCGGGCGTCGTCCCTGATGCCCAGTACGGCCGCCACCATCTCGGCGGGGCCATCCGCGGCCGCTCCGGTGGAACGCGTCAGTCCGCCGAGTTCCACCAGCCATACCCCGTCAGTGAGGTCCTCGGTCAGGGCACCCGCCACCTCCAGCGCCAGCCGGGTCTTGCCGACGCCTCCGGACCCCACAAGCGTCACCAGCCGATGCTCGGTCAGCGCCTCCCTTATCCCGGCGACGGACCGCGAGCGGCCGATGAGCCCGGTGACGGGGAGGGGGAGGTTGGTGCGGGGGTGGGAGGAAGGGAGTGGTGTGGTGTGGGCGTCCGCCTCCCCGGCCGGGGAGAGCGCTACCCAGGTGGCGGGCGGGAGAGGTGGCGGGGTGGCGGGTGCGACGAACTGCCCCGGGACAGCGGGCGCGGGTACGGAGGAGCTGAGGGTCGTTGATCGGATAAGGGTCGCCGTTGACGGGGTGAGGGCCTGACCGGACCCAGGTGTCTCCGGCGTGGCCAGCGGTTCCGCAGGAGAGGGACCGGCCGGGCGGGAGGCGGGGATGGAGGCATCGGCCCCCTCCGTCGGCGGGGCGGGACGGGGCGGGGCCGCCGCGCCGCCCTCCGCCGACGGGGCGGGACGGAGTGGGGCACCCTTCGCCAGCGGAAGGGCATGTCCCGATGGTCCGACGAGCGAGGGAACCTGTTCCGTCATGCGCAGCAGCCCCGGCTCCTGACGCAGCACCCCCCTTTGGAGCGCCACCAGTTCCGTCCCGGGCTCCAGGCCGAGTTCTTCGGCGAGGTGGCGGCGGAGGTCCTCGTACGCCTCCAGTGCCTCGGTCGGGCGGCCCGCTCCGTACAACGCCCGCATATAGGCGGCGCGCAGGCGCTCTCGCAGCGGATGGCGGGCCGTCAGCTCGGCGAGGTCGCCGGTGAGGGGGCCGTACTCACCGAGGAGCAGCCGGGTCTCCGCGTACTCCTCCCAGACCAGCAGCCTGAGCTCCTCCAGTCTGGCCACGGCGGCGCGGGCGAACGGCTCGTCCGCGAAGTCGGCGAAGGCGGGACCGCGCCACTGAGCCAGGGACTCAGCGAAGAGGGCGGCGCGCTCACGAGGGTCGGAGGTGCCGCGGGCCCGCTCGGAGAGCGTGGCGAAGCGCCCGGCGTCGACCGCGTCCTCGCCGGTCCGCAGCAGATAGCCCGGTGGGCGGAAGACCACCAGCTCGCGGCCGCCGGCCTCCGCGAACGCGGCCCGCAACCGGGAAACCAGGGTCTGGAGTCCCCGCGCGGGGCGGGCCGGCGGGGCGTCGCCCCAGAGGTCCTCGACCAGACGGTCCGAGGAGACCACCCGGCCAGGATCGATCAGCAATCCGGCCAGCAGTGCGCGGACCTTGACCTCAGGCACGGGCACGGAGGCGCCGTCAGCCGTCCATACGGCCAGTGATCCCAACACTCCGAAGCGCATCGCCCCAGCGTACGAGGGCCCGCCCGATCACTCGTAGCCCTGTGGATAACTCCACCTGGCAGCGCTCGTACTCCGTCGGAAGCCGCTCCGGATCACCTCTGTCCCGGTGCAGGCCCGCACCTGGCCCAGGCCGTGGAGCCGGTCTCGGTCCGGTACGGGATCGGCCCTGAGCCGTTACGGATCCCTGCGGAGGCGGAACGACGGAGATGGCGCCGGAACGTGCCGGGGCGGGGGATCGCCAGGTCAACAGCTGGCACACGGGTGGCCACGGACCTACCGCATGCGGATCGCATGCACATCGCAAGCGAACCGCAGCCGAGCGGTGCCGGGGCGGCCGCGGGCGGCGGTGGCCCCGGCACCGCATGCGGACCGAAAGCAGCCCGCAGGAGGCCCGCAGCCAGACCGCAGCCGGGCCGCAAGCGGAGAGGCGGAGAGTCATGGCCGTACCGAGAAATTCACGGACGCAGCCGCTGGCACGCCAGCGGTGCGGAGAACTGAGGAGACCGGATGTCCGGCAGGTTCGAGGGTAAGAAGGCGGTCGTCACGGGCGGGACCCATGGCATGGGCCTGGCGATCGTGCGCGGTCTGCTCGACGGCGGTGCCGAGGTGGTGGTGACCGGGCGCAATGAGAAGACGTTGGAGGAGGCCCGCACCGCGTTGAAGGGGACGAAGAGCCACGTCGTCCGGTCCGACGCGGCCAGCATGGCGGACATAGCGGCCCTCGCCGACCTGGTCCAGCAGCGGATCGGCCTGGTGGACCACCTCTTCGTCAACCACGGCTACGCCCACTTCTCCGAGCTGGCGGAGGTTACCGAGGAGTCCTGGGACCGCCACTTCAATGTGAACGCCAAGGGGGCCTTCTTCACGGTCCAGGCGCTGGACCCGCTCCTGACCAAGGGGGGATCGGTGGTCTTCACCACCGTCGCCAACGACCGGGTGTTCCCCGGGATGAGCGCCTACTCGGGCTCGAAGGAGGCCGTCGGGGCGTTCGCCCACGTCCTGGCCGGGGAGTTCCTTCCCCGGGGGATACGGGTCAACTCGGTCGCCCCGGGATTCATAGCCACCCCGTCGATGGGAATGATCGGGCTCACGCCGGAACAGCGCGCGGAGTTCGTGGAGGAAGGGAACCGGGCGACGCCGATGGGTCGGGCCGGCACGTCGGAGGAAGTCGCGGCCGCCGCTCTCTTCCTCGCCGCCGAGGCCACGTTCAGCACCAATGTGGAGCTGGCCGTGGACGGTGGGTTCGCGCAGGGTCTCAGTGCCGAGTGGGCGGCCGACTCACACTGATCGCCCGCCCTCCGGTGCCCCCGCACAGGATTGTCGGCCATACTGCTGGCCGTGGATCAGCAGCGTATAAGTCCGAGTGTCACGCCGAGTCCGAGTGCCACGCCGACGCCCGCCGCTGGCGTCGACCCCGCGTTCATCCCCGGGCTGGTGCCCCCGCGGCCCGGTGTCGAAGAGGGCGAGAGCGAGGAAGTCGCGGGGCGGCTTGCGGACGAGGTTCCGGAGGCGGCGGCAGAGGAGCCCGAGAAGAGCGAGGAGGCCACGCCCGAGCAGAAGGACGACGGTCCGGTTTTCGAGGTGTCCGACCGGCGCGGCTCGATCGTCGCTGACGGTACGGGGATCACCTTCCGGCTGGACGAGGAGATGGCGGAGTTCCGCTGGGACGAGATCGGGGCGGTGGAGATCGACATTCCCCGCTTCGGACGTCGCTTCAGCGTCACCGTCTACACCTCCGCCCAGCGCTGGTTCCAGAACGATGTCGAGGCCCCGACGAAGGCCCTGCTCAAGGAGTGGGAGACGGAGCTGGACACCGTGCTGGACGCGCGGTTCGACGACGGCGCGAGCGGCAAGGACGCCGCGACCAGTGAGCCCGATGAGGCCGGTGAGGCCGGAAAGGCCGACACGGTCACAGGGGACGACAGGGCCGGCGAAGCCGACAAGAAGAGCGACCAGAAGAACGAGAACCCCAAGAAGACCGAAGGCGCCGACAAGGACGCCTGAGCGATGGATGAGTGAAGGGATCCCGGGCACCCGGGGTCCCGCACTCGCCAAGCCCTCCCCTCGCCTGCGCGTGAGCGGAGGGGCACCTCTCACCCCTGGATCGTCAGGTACCTGTGCGCGCCCCGATCGCGCAGACCTCGGGGCCGTGTGAACGACACCACCGGAGCGGCTGCGGCCCCGGCCGCCGGAGCGGGCGCTGGTCTTCTGGGCCGAGTGGGACTGGCGGGGGCTCGACCGCTCAGCGAGCGGCTGCTGATCAGCGGCGAGGAGATGCTCCTGGTGCGGTACGCGCCCCGTTGACGATCCCGCGCCACGCCGCCTGAAGCCCAGCCTGGAACCGGGTCCGCGCACCCAACAGATCCATGATCCGCCGCATCCTCCGCTCAACGGTCCGCTGCGCGACCCCGAGCCGCCGGGCGATGGCCTGGTCGGTCAGCCCGGACGCGGAGAGCGCGAGGAGTTGCTCATCCTCGTACGAAAGGGATCCGGTCGCCGTGCCCGGTGGTGGCGACCACAGGGGTACGGAACGCTGCCAGAGCAGCTCGTAGAGGATCACCAGCCCGTCCAGCAGCGCCGACGGCCGCAGCAACAAGGCCGACTCCGCCTCCGTGACTTCGGCCGCACCACCCGCTTGGCCCCCTCCAGCCCCCTCCGCCCGCTCGGCGCCGGACCGTTCCCCACCCGTTCGGGCCATGGGCGCCAGATAGACCAGGGCGACCCTGCGGTCCGCGATGAGCAGCCGCATCGGCACCTCATCCAGCACCCGGCACTCCTCCCCGCCCCGTGCCCGCTCCCGTGAGAGCGCCAGCCGTTCGGGCGTGTCCAGAGCACGGTGCCCGTAGATCGCCCGCCGTCGTACACCCCGCGCGGCCGGTGTCATCAGAGGTACGGGGCTGAGTGGCCGATCCAGCGACAGCAGCTCCTCACGGGTCGCCCGCAGGATCTGGCGGAGGGTCCGGCCGATCGCCTCCGGCCCACCCAGCGCCTGGAAGGCGACGGGCCCCTCCCGGCGAGTGCCGGAGAATTCCTCGGTGAGGGCGGCGGCGGCGAGCCGGGCACGCTCGAACTCCTCCTGGCGGCGCAGGGTGAGCAGTTCGACGACGGTATCCGGGGGCGCGGGCCGAAAGCGGGCGGGGCGGTCCCGTACGCGAGTGAGCATGCCCCTGCGCTCCAGGGAACGGAGTCGGCGACGCAATCGGGCGACGTCCCAGCCGGTGGTGGTGGCGAGTTCGGCCACGGTGGCCCGGGGGCGGGCGAGCAGAGCCCGGTAGAGCGACTCGTCCTCGGCGGACACCCCCAGCGCCCCCAGCCATCGCGCCCGCCCCGGAGTTAAGCCCTCCGTCTCCCGCCCGGAAACAGCACCAGACACGGCACCCAGCACAGACCCAGAATCAGACCCAGAACCGGAACCGGAACCGCACCCGGAACCAGGGTCGGGGCCCTCCCTACCCTGCCCGGCCCCGCCATTCCCCGAAGCGTCGACGCCCTCCCCTCCCCGCCCGGCCGCGCCATCCTCCATGACCTCGGCCTCCCCTGTATCCGCCGCCCCTCGGAAGGGGACCGGCTCCCGCCGCGCCGTCGGCCCGAGCACCGGACCCCCGGCCGAACCAGCTCGCCCCCGCCGCCGATGTCCCGTCATATCGCCTCTCCCAGCAGGCCGGTGGGGTCTCCGACGGTAAGGCGGCTCCCCGTACAGGTACAGACCTCTGTCCGGTCAGCCCGGCCACTCACCCGCGCCGCTCCCAGCCACCCCGAGGACCAGGAACAGCCCCATCCGTCACTCCATCCCCACGGCCCCGTCCAACAGCCCGCCCCACGCCCACCCTCCCAAGCACCACCCCGCACCAAACCCCCACCGAAACCACGCCCGTAACCCCACCAACACCTCATGAACACCGCACCAACACCCCCGTACCGAACACCGCGCCGCCCCTTCCCATCGGAAACCCGACAGCGTCGGAAAGCCGACACCCCCACCCCCTGTCCGATGGTCCAGACCAAGCGCACAGTGACCGGCAGGAACATGCGCACGGCTCTACCCGCCACCGACCACCACCCCACACCCCGACCACCCCACCCTCATCAGCCGAGCGCTCGCGCCCCATCCCAACCACCCGCAGGGAGCGCCATGTTCACCCGCCAAACTCCCCCACCCCCACCCCGCCCCGGGCCCAGAACCCCCCGTGGCCCCCGCCGCCCCCAGCGCATCCACCGAACCCGCCACCCCCGCCCCCTCCGGCACATCCTCGCGGTCCTGCTCAGCGCCCTCCTCCTCCCGCTCGCCGCGCTCCCCTCCAGCGCGGCCGGTGCCCCACCCCAGCCCCGGGCCGGCACCCTCACCGCGACGTTCTCCACCCAGAACTACGGCAGCTGGTGGAAGAACACCTATGTCATCCGCAACAGCGGCACCACGCCCGTCACCGGCTGGACCCTGGACTTCGACCTCCCGCCCGGCACCTCGGTCGGCGGGCACTACTACGGGGACGCGACCGTCAACGGCAACCGCGTCACCGTGAAGAACGCCCACTACAACGGCACCGTCCCGGCGGGCGGCACCACCGAGCCGTACAGCTACTGGTTCCTGACCAACAACCAGCTCACCGCGCCCAACCGCTGCACCGTCAACGGTGACAAGTGCGATGGCACCCCCGATGTCCCGCCGACCGCGCCGGGCACCCCGAGCGCCACGGCGATCACCGCCCGGACCGTCGCCCTGACCTGGGGCGCGGCGACCGCGGGCGACTACCCGGTGGCCTCCTACGAGGTGCTGAACGGTGCGAGTGTGGTGGCGACCTCCACCGCCACCAGCGCCACGGTCACGGGGCTGACCCCGGCCACCCCGTACACCCTCACCGTCCGCGCCAAGGACACCCGGGGCAACACCGGTCCCCTGAGCCCCCCGGTGGCCCTGCGGACGGTCGACCCGGCCACCGACCCGGTGCCCCCCACCGCGCCGGGTGCGCCCCGGGTGACGGCCAGGACCGCGACCAGCGTCTCGCTCGCCTGGGACGCGTCGACGGACAATGTCGCCGTGGCCGCGTACGACGTCTACCGGGGGACGACGCTGGCGCGCACGGTATCCGGCACCTCGGCGACGGTCGGCGGGCTCTCCCCCGCCACCACCTACTCCTTCACGGTCCGGGCACGGGACACGGCCGACAACAGCTCACCGCCCTCGGCCACGGTCTCCGCCACCACCGACGATGTCGCGGGGCCCGGCAACTACTACAAGGTGGGGTACTTCGCCCAGTGGGGCATCTACGGCCGCCAGTACTTCATCAAGAACCTCGACACCTCGGGCGCCGCCGCCAAGCTGGACGTCGTCAACTACGCCTTCGAGAACATTGATCCGGTCAACCTCACCTGTCAGGCCGGGGTCACCAAGGGCGTCTCCGGCAACCCCCAGGACCCCAACGAGGGCACCGGCGCCGGGGACGCCGACGCCGACTACGGACGGCCGATGTCCGCCGCCCAGTCGGTAGACGGCATCGCCGACGACGGCTGGGGCAAGCTGCGCGGCAACTTCAACCAGATCAAGAAGCTCAAGGCCAAGCACCCGCATCTGAAGTTCGTGGTCTCCCTCGGCGGCTGGACCTTCTCCAAGTTCTTCGCCGACGCCGCCGCGACACCCGCCTCCCGGGCGAAGTTCGTCCGCTCCTGCATCGATGTCTGGATACGGGGCGATCTGCCCGTCTACAACGGCGCGGGCGGCCCGGGCACCGGCGCCGGGGTCTTCGACGGCATCGACATCGACTGGGAGTGGCCGGGCGCCGAGGGCCATCCCGGCAACCACTGGGGACCGGCCGACAAGAACAATCTCACCGCGCTCCTGGCCGAGTTCCGCGCCCAGCTCGACGCGCTCGGCGGCGAGCACCGGCTGCTGACCGCCTTCACCCCGGCCGACCCCGCCAAGATCGCCGCAGGCTGGGACCTCACCCGGATCTTCGACTATCTGGACTTCGCCAACGTCCAGGGGTACGACTTCCACGGCTCCGGTTCCGACAACTCATGGGAGCCCCTGCGCACCGGACACCAGGCCAATCTCCACCGCGATGCCCAGGACCCCTACCCCTTCGACTTCAGCGTCGAGAAGGCGGTCCAGACCTACCTCGACGCCGGGGTCAATCCCCGGAAGCTGACCGTCGGCTTCCCCTTCTATGGACGGGGCTGGAAGGAGGTCGTCAGCGGACCGCCGGGCGTCAACGGCGAGTGGCAGCAGGCCAATGGCGCCGCACCCGGCCAGTTCGCGGAGGAGGCGGGGATCCGGGGCTACCACAACATGGTCACCGCCCTGCCCAACATGACCGTCTACCACGACGAACAGTCGGGCTCGACCTACGGCTACACCGGTCCCGGCGGCCAGTGGTGGAGCTTCGACGACACCTGGTCCATCGCCCGCAAGACCGCGTGGATCCGGTCGAAGGGCCTGCTCGGAGCGATGGTCTGGGAGATGGCGGGCGACACCCCGACCGGCACCCTGATGTCCGCCCTCCACACCGGCCTGCCCTGACCTCGCCCCACTCCGCCCCCGACCCGACCCGCCCTGACCTGACCTGACCTGACCTGCACCAAAGCACTCCGAACACCAACCACCCTGACACCGACCCCGTCCGGCGCCGGACCCTCCCCACCGGCGCCGGACACTCCTCCCGACCACCACCCCTCCCAGCCACCAGGGCACCCACGACCGACACCACCACCGACGGGCCACCCACCCGGCGCTCCGACCCTCCCCTCCCCCCACCACGGGCCCGCGCCTCACCCCTTCAGGCGCGGGCCCGCGCCCGCCCCCCCCCCCCCCC
>NZ_JBHVHF010000215.1:0-14315 GCF_042800315.1 Streptomyces sp. NPDC057638 | reverse complement strand
GACGAGACCCTCTCGCGTCCCCGGCCCCGGGCATCGCCGGTGGCCTGGGACGGGGTGGTTCAGGGGCAGGTGGCCAGGAGGATCGAGATGACGGTGCAGGTGGCCGTCGCGGTGTCATTGGCCGGGTTGGGATCGGCCGGGGCGGACACGGTCCGGGTTCCGGTGACCCGGACGTTCCCCAGGGAGAGCAGGTGCAGCGGCACCCGGAACGTCTTCCGCGCGCTGGCGCCGTCGCCGATCGCGCCCTGGACACAGGTCACCGTCCTGCCCGTGGTGGTGCATCCGGGGGAGAGCGCGGTGGCGGTGGCGCCGGGCGGCAGGGTGGCGGTGAGGGTGGCCGACGCCACCGCGGCGGGACCCGTGTTGCGGGCGGTGAGGGTGTAGGTGAGGTAGGGCACCAGGAGGCCGAGCTGCGGTGTGGCGCTGACGTCGACCTCGATGTCCGCGGCGGGCGCGGTGGCCGGGGTGAACGCCACGGCGTACGGGCCGCTGCCGACGGCGACGGTGGCCGTGACGGTGTTGGTGGCCGTGTCGATGACCGAGGCGGTGCCGCTGTTGCTGTCGGCGACGTAGACCTCGCCGCCGTCGGGCGTCACCGCGACGCCGATCGGGGTGGAGCCGACGGGGACGGTCGCGGTCACGGTGTTGGTGGCCGTGTCGATGACGGAGGTGCTGTTGCCGCCGATGTTGGTCACATAGACGCGGGACCCGTCCGGGGAGATCGCGGCACCGAAGGGGGTGTTGCCCACGGGGACGGTGGCCACGGTCGTATGGGTAGCGGTGTCGATCACGGCCGCCACGGCCGCGTTCTGGGAGCTGACGTAGAGCCGGGTCCCGTCCGGGGAGACCGCGACCCCGTTCGGCTTGGCGACCGGGATGGTGGCCGTGACGGTGTCGGTGGTGGTGTCGATCACCGACACCGAGGCGCCGTTGGTGTTGGCGATGTAGACCTTGCCCCCGCCGGGGGCCGCCGTGGCGTTGTTCGGCCGCTGGCCGACGGCGAGCGTGGCCGTGACGGTGTTCGTCGCGGTGGCGATCACCGAGACCGAGTCGGACAGGAAGTTGGTGACGTAGACCTTGGCGCCGTCGGGCGTCACCGTCACCGCGAACGGGCCGTCGCCGACGGACAGGGTCGCGGTGACCGCGTTGGCGGTGGTGTCGATCACCGACACCGAGCCGGAGCCGCGGTTGGCGACATACGCCCGGGTACCGTCGGGGGTCACCGCCACCCCGGACGGGCCGGTGCCGACGGGGACGGTCGCGGTCACCGTGTCGGTGGCCGTATCCACGACCGACACGGTGTCCGACGCGCTGTTGGCGATGTACGCCACCGAGGCGGCGGCGGGCGCCGGGCTCGTCGGCGCGGCCGGGACGGCGACCGCGGCCGGGACGGCCACCGCGACGAGCCCGGAGCCGACCAGGACGCCGGTGGCCAGCAGCGCGGTCAACCGGCGACGCGACCTGACACGTGGCACCGGTCGTAAGGCCGAGCGCAGAGAGATGATGATGACGTTTCCCCTTCCCTGATCCACCCCGCGACGGCGGGCACCGGCTGGCCCCCGGGAAACCGTGGCGGAGCGGTCATGCCAGCGCGGACCAGGCCGGAGAAGGGGCTGACCCGGTGGGGGGCCACACGAACCCGACCGACCGTGTCAGCGCCCCAGGACGGGCCCGCGACGGGCAGAACCTGCCCGCCAGCCGACACGGCGCAAGCCCCTCCCGTATCAGCGCGTTCAGCATGCCACCGTCATACCGCGCGCCATGGCGGAATCGTCGAGATCGGTGCTGTCCGCGCCGCGCTCCACCGGCGCCGGGTCATCCCCGCCCGGGGTGGACCGGGGTTTCGGGGCCGTCGCACCGATCGCCGCGGCCGTGACCGCCCGGCCCGCCCCTACCCCTGTTCCTGGTCCCGGGCGGGGGCGGTCGCCGCGCGGGTCTCCGGGACCAGGGCGAACGCCTCGATCTCGACCAGCAGTTCCGGCTCGATCAGGGCCGCGACCTGGACGGCCGAACTGGCGGGGAGGCGGCTCGGGTCGAACACCTCGTTCCGCGCGGTGCGTATCTGGGGCAGATGGGTGATATCGGTGACGAAATAGGTAAGTTTGAGCACATCGTCCAGCGTGGCGCCCGCGGCGGCCAGACAGCGGCGGATGTTCTCGAAGACCTGACGGGCCTGGGCCTCGGGGTCGCCGACGCCCACGATCGCGCGGTCCTGGTCGAAGGCGCACTGCCCGGAGACGGCGATGAACCGCCCGGTGCCCCAGACGACATGGCTGTAGCCGGTACCGGGAGCGAGGCCCTCGGGGGCGTTGAGGAACGTGAGTTCGGTGCTCATGTCCCCATCCTCGCCCACGCCACTGACATATGACTTCTCTCTCTTCCGTCACGGTGTGCCCGTTACGGCTGGTCCGTCACAGCAGGCTCAGCTGTATCGGTGCGGGGTCCGCTGCCGCCGGGGACACGGGTGGCGTCCGGGGCTCCGGCGCGAACAGCGCCCCGTCCGCCTCGCCCCGGCCATGCGGCCGGTCCGGCCCGTGCTGTCCGTCCTGCCCGCCCCGCCCGTGTGGTCCGTCGGGTCCGTCCGGTCCGTGCGGTGAGGAGTGGATCCGGCGGGGCAGGCCGCGTCCGGCCGGGCCGATGCCGAACTCCGCCGCCAATTCGTGGACCTGGCGGGTGACGCGGCGCTGGTACCAGGTCGGCGCGTACGCCCCGGCCGCGTAGAGCCTCTCGTACCGCCGTACGAGGAAGGGGTGGTGCTCGGCCAGCCAGGCCATGAACCACTCCCGCGCACCGGGGCGCAGATGGAGCACCAGGGGTGTCACGGAGGTGGCCCCGGCGGCGGCGATGGCCCGTACGGTGGCGCGCAGCTGGTCGGGGTGGTCACCGAGGAACGGGATCACCGGCGCCATCAGCACCCCGCAGCCGATGCCGTGGTCGGTGAGGGTGCGCACGACGTCCAGCCGCCGCTCGGGGGCGGGGGTCCCCGGTTCGACCGTGCGCCACAGCGCGTGGTCGGTGAAGCCGACCGAGACGGAGATCCCCACGTCGGTCACCCGGGCCGCCTGCTTCAGCGGCTCCAGATCGCGCAGGATCAGCGTCCCCTTGGTGAGGATCGAGAACGGGTTGGCGTGATCCCGCAGGGCCTCGATGATGCCGGGCATCAGCCGGTACCGTCCCTCGGCCCGCTGGTAGGTGTCCACGTTCGTGCCCATCGCCACATGCGCGCCTGACCAGCGCGGTGCGGAGAGCTGGCGGCGCAGCAGCTCGGGGGCGTTGATCTTGACCACGATCTGGGAGTCGAAGCCGAGGCCGGTGTCGAGGTCCAGATAGCTGTGGCTCTTGCGCGCGAAGCAGTAGACGCACGCGTGGGTGCAGCCCCGGTAGGGGTTCACGGTCCATTCGAACGGCATACGGGAGGCCCCGGGCACCCGGTTGAGGATCGAACGCGCGCGTACCTCGTGGAAGGTGATCCCCCGGAACTCGGGGGTGTCGAAGGTCCTGGTCGTCACCGCCGAGGTGCCGAAGAGCGCGGTCGCCTCGCCGTACGCCGGGTTCTGGGGGGTCTCGGGGGCCTCGGGGGTCTCGGCCAGATGGTTCCAGCGCATGGGCGCCTCCTCGGTCGTACGGGGCGGCCAGAATAGAACATGTGTTCCCATGATCGCCGGACGGGCCCCCGGGCCGCGCCGCACGGACCCCCGGATTTGGGGCACCGCAGCCGAGGTGGTTTGCTGACGCCACCCCCCGAACAACCGCATGGAGGAACGCGATGGCGCAGGTCGAGGCCACCACGGAACGGATCATCGCGGCGGACGCCGAGACGGTGTTCGACGCACTGGCCGATTACGAGAACACCCGTGGGCGACTGCTGCCCGCACAGTTCAGCGAGTACGAGGTCCGTGAAGGCGGCGATGGTGAGGGCACCCTCGTGCACTGGCGGCTCCAGGCCACCAGCAAGCGGGTGCGTGACTGTCTGCTGGAGGTCACCGAGCCCACCGACGGAGAGCTGGTCGAGAAGGACCGCAATTCCTCGATGGTCACCACCTGGGTCGTCACCCCGGCCGGGGAGGGCCGCTGCAAGGCCGTCGTCACCACCGTCTGGAACGGCGCCGGTGGCATCGGGGGCTTCTTCGAGCGGACCTTCGCCCCCAAGGGACTCGCGCGCATCTACGACCTGGTGCTCGCCAACCTCGCCGCCGAGACGGAGCGGGGCGCCGCGAGCTGACCCGCGCCGGGCCGCCGCCGGACGGTGCCGGAACACCGCCGGGCGGTGCCGTGCCCGGTGTCATGGCCGACCGGTGCCGTACCACCACAGGGCGGCGCCGGTCGACCGCCGGTCACGCGTCCCCTGACCGGTCGCGCTGTTGGTCGGTCACGCGTCCCATGACCGGCCCTGCTGATACCCGGTCACGCGTCCCCTGACCGGCCACACTCATGACCCGCCGTGGTCCCGCCGGACGAGGGCCGCGCACGGACGGGGTCCCGCCCTGGGCGCCGCCCGCGGTGAGGCCCGGACGCCGTTCCCCCGGCGTCGGCGCGGACGGCGGCGGGACCCGGCCGGTCACGCCCGTCATGCCGGGGTGGCGCGGCCGGTGCCGCGTCAGCTGGGCCGCTCCCGGGTCGGGTCGGGCCCGGGTCGGGCGAGCGGGCGCACGGCCCGAGCCCTGGACGACGGGCGCGACCGGCGCGCACGGCTCGCGCCCTGGGCGCGCGGCGCGCCGGACAGGGTCCCGCCCCACCAGCGCCGCCCCGGTGGACACCACGGCACGCGCGGGCGCACCACCTCTTCCTCCGTTGCCCCGCGCCCGGTGTCCCCACCCCCGTACGGTGGTGCCACGGCCGTGCGACGCAGCGCGGCCCGATGCGTCGGCGACCGCGCGGCCGGGCCGCCCCGCTCCTCGTCCATGGCCGCCCGTCCCCGCGAACGGGGTTAAGGAGCCCTCCAGTCATGGACAGCGGCGTTCCGCCCACGGAGTCACGGCCCCCCGCCGTGGACGGCCGCATCCCCCTCGCCGTGGTCGTCGCGGCGCGCGACGGACGGGTCTCCCACTGGTCGACGGGTGCCCGGCGGCTCTTCGGACCCACCCGGGAGGAGGCCGTGGGCTGCCCCGCCGCCGATCTGCTGCCCGTCTCCGGCGCGCTCGCCCAGGACGACACGTACCCGGCGCACGGCGACGGCCCCGCCCTCGACGCCTCCCCGGCGCGGAGCGCCCCGTATCCGACCGCGGGCTGGGCCCGGCTGCGTACGGGGGCCGGGCGGCGCGCCGTGCTCTGGTGGGCCTATCCGCTCACCGGCCCGGGCGACCAGGGGCTGCTCGTCCTCGCCACCGACGCCGATCCGCTCCGGCGCCACCCCGTCACCCGTACCGACGGTCCCCACCCGGGTCCCGCACTCCGTCCGGTCCGCGTCACCCCCGGCTTCGGCCCGCACACCGCGTTCCCCGGCGCCGGGGAGCTCGCCCGGGGACTGCCCGAGATCCTCCCCAGCGTGAGCGTCCACGAGGCCAACCGGATCGTCGCCCAGGTGCTCGACCTCGGCTATCCGCTGCTGGAGTTCAGCCACCACCAGCGGGTGCCGGTCACCCCCGACTGGGGCGTCCCCCGGCGCCCGGGACGGCGGACCGTCCCGGTCCCTCCCGTGCCGGGGAGCGCCGGGGACACCGGGACGCCCGCCGATCTGGAGTACGCGGCGGTCCGGGAGCGGCTGGAGTTCCTCAACGAGGTCAGCGGGCGCATCGGCTCCTCGCTCGACCTCGCCCGCACCATCCAGGAGGTCTCCGCCGCCGTCGTCCCCCGCTTCACCGATGTCGCCGGGACCTATCTGCGCGAACAGGTCATCGCGGGCGAGGGCTTCCCCGACGGCCCGCCGGACACCACGACGCTGTGGCACCGGGTCGCGGTCGAACACGTCGACCCGCCGGGCCGCTGGGACGACGTGGTCCCGGTCGGCGAGTCCATGCCGTTCCCCGAGGACACCCCGTTCTTCCGCTGTATGACCACCGGGGAGCCGGTACTGGTGCCCCGGATCAGCGACGCGATGGGGACCGCCATCGCCGCGCGGTTCGAGAAGCGGGACATCAGACCCCTGATCAACGGGCGCTCCATGCTGGTGGTGCCGCTGAAGGCGCGCACGGTGGTGCTCGGCTTCATGATCCTGCTGCGGCATCCCGGACGGGCCGAGTTCCACGACATGGACCGGGTGACCGGCGCCGAACTCGCCGCCCGCGCGGGGCTCGTCCTGGACAACGCCCGGATGTACACCCATCAGGAGAACCTCGCCGAGACGCTCCAGGACTCCATGCTCCCGCGGATCACCCCGGGGACGCCCGGCTGTGACATCGCCACCCGCTATCTGCCCGGCACCTCGCTCGGCCGGGTCGGCGGCGACTGGTTCGACAGTGTCCGGCTGCCCGGCTCCCGGGTGGCGCTCGTCGTCGGCGATGTGATGGGCCACGGGCTGAACGCGGCCGCGATGATGGGCCAGCTGCGGACCGCCGTCCAGACCATGGCCGCCCTCGATCTGCCGCCCGCGCGGCTGCTGCGCACCCTGGACGACCTGGCCCAGCGCCTCGGCGACACCTATCTCGCCACCTGCCTCTACGCCGTGTACGACCCCGTCGGCCACACCCTCGACCTCGCGAACGCGGGCCATGTGCCCCCGGTACTGGTCCGCGCCGCCGACGGCCGCGCCGAGCTGCTGGAGCTGCCCACGGGCGCGCCCATCGGGGTCGGCGGGGTGCCGTTCGAGAGCGTCCGGGTGCCCGTGGCCCCCGGTGACCGGCTCGTGATGTGCACCGACGGTCTGGTGGAGGTGCGCGGCCAGGACATCGGCACCGGGCTCGCCACCCTCTGCGCCTCCGCCGCGCACCCGGCCGCCTCCATGGACGACGCCTGCGACACCATCATCCGCGCCCTCAATCCCCGGGGCGGTCGCAAGGACGATGTCGCCCTGCTGATGGCCCGGCTGGGTGGCATCCCCGCCGACGCCGTCGCCACCTGGGAACTGGCCCGCGAACCCCGCTCGGCGCCCCGCGCCCGCCGTCTCGTACGCCGACGGCTGAGCGAGTGGCGGCTCTCCCCGGTCGCCGAGGCCGTCGAACAGGTCGTCGGTGAACTCGTCGCCAACGCGGTACGGCACGGGGACGGCGCCCGAGTCGGCGTACGGCTGGTCCGCGCGGACACCGTGCAGTGCGAGGTCTCCGACCAGGGCCACGGGCTGCCGTCGCTGGTCGCCGACGGGCGGGGACTGCGGGTGGTCGGCGCGCTCAGCCGCGAGTGGGGGAGCCGCCGTACGGGGGAGGGGAAGGCCGTCTGGTGCGAGGTCCCGCTTCCGTGAGCCCCCGGGTGCGGCCATCCCGGCGGCGTGCCGGGGTTGTCCTCGCCCCCGGGACCCGATAGACCCCTACTGACATTCCGTCAAACAGTGGGGAGCCCGTGATGAGCGTGTCACGTCGGTACAGGGACGCCTGGGAGGGCTTCTGGCGCGAGGCGACCGGCGAACCCGGAGAGGTGCTGTGGGACGCCGAACCCGCCCTCACCGCCGGACTCCACCTCGCGCTCTACGAACCCCATGTCGACAACCCCGGCCTCACCCTCGTCGACCTCGGCTGCGGCAACGGCACCCAGACCCTCTTCCTCGCCGACCGCTTCCCCACCGTCATCGGAGTCGACCTCTCCGCGGCCGCCACCGAACTCGCCCGCCGCACGGCGGAACGCGCCGGCGCGGGACCACTGTCGGGACAGGTCGGCTTCCGCCAGCTCGACGCCGCCGACCCGGACGCCGTCGCCGCGTTCCATGAGGAGTTCGGCGACTGCAACGTCTACGTTCGCGGGGTCTTCCACCAGAGCGACCCGCAGGACCGGCCGGTGCTCGCCAGCACCGTCGCCACGCTGCTGGGAGTGCGGGGGCGGGCCTTCGTGGTGGAACTCGCCGAGGGCGCGGGCCAGCGCCTCGCCGCGCTCTCCTCCTCGCCCTCCGGGCCGCCGCCCCGGGTGCGGTCCGTGCTGCGGCACGGGATCGTGCCGGGGGCGATGCCGGACGCGGAACTGGGGGCGCTGTTCCTGGCGGCGGGGCTCACGGTGGAGGCGTCGGGGGACCTGCCGCTGACGACGACGGAGTACGAACCCGACGGCTCGCGCATAGCGCTCCCCTCCAAATGGCTCGTCCTGCGCGCGTAGGGCCGTCGGCCGGGAGTGGCCCCCGGGCGCCGGGCCCGGGGAAACCCCCGTAGCGCGGCGGGTGGGGAGGTAGGTACGGGTACTCAGGGCGGGGCGGAGGCGGCGGGTGAGGATGGAGGCATCGCCCCGAGACGCCGTACGGCCGGGGGCCGTACGGAAGGATCGTTCATGCTCGCCGGACTCGCGCGTACCGTCATGCCCGTCCTGGGACGGCTCCAGGTCACCACCGCCCCAGGCGCCGCCCTCCGCGACGGCGGGATCATCACCGCCAACCACAGCTCGCTGATCGACCCCGGCGTCGTGCTGGCGGCGCTGCGGCGGATGGAGGTGCGGCCGGTGGTGCTCGCCACGGCCGGGCTGTGGCGGATCCCGCTGCTGGGACAGGCGCTCTCGCGGGAGGGGCACATCCCCGTCCACCGGGGCACCGAGCACGCGGCCGACGCGCTGGACGAGGCGCTGCGGGCACTGGCGGAGGGGCGGCATGTCCTGATCTACGGGGAGGGGCGGCTGCCCCGGCACCGGCATTCGGGCGACACCGCGCCGGGCCCGTTCCGCAGCGGGGTGGCCCGGCTGGCACACGCGTCGGGGGCGCCGGTGATCCCGCTGGGGCAGGCCGGTGCGCGCCGTATCACGTCCGGTTCGCGGACCAAGCAGCTCGCCGGGCTGGTGACCTCGCCGCTGCGCCGTCCGTCCGTCCATGTCCACATCGGCGATCCGCTGCGGCTCACGGGCACGGTCCCCGATGACACCGCCGCCACGCGCAACGCGGTCGCCGCGGCCTGGCGTACCGCCGCCGGCCGCCTGGGCGCGCCCGCCGCCTGACAGGCCCCGTCGTGTGGCGGGGAGCGCGTCTGGCGGGACCGCCGCACACTCTCCCGGCACCGGCCCCAACGGCCGCAGGGTCAGCGGAGGAACCGGGCGCGGGGCCGGAGGATCGTCCGCGAGGCGCCGGGATAGAGTGAATTATGAAGATCCTCATCAGTGCCGACATGGAAGGCGCCACGGGAGTCACGTGGCCCGCCGACGTGCTGCCGGGCACTCCCCAGTGGGAGCGCTGCCGCTCGATGTTCACCTCGGATGTGAACGCGGCGGCGCTCGGTTTCTTCGACGGTGGCGCCGACGAGGTGCTCATCAACGAGGCGCACTGGACGATGCGCAACCTGCTGCTGGAGCGGCTCGACGAGCGCGTCGAGATGATCACGGGCCGCCATAAGTCCCTCTCCATGGTGGAGGGCGTGCAGCATGGCGACGTCGACGGCATCGCCTTCGTCGGGTACCACACGGGCGCGGGCGCCGAGGGCGTCCTCGCCCACACGTATCTCGCCAACTCCCTCACGGGTGTGTGGCTCAACGGGGTCCGCGCCAGTGAGGGCCTGCTGAACGCGGCGGTCGTCGCCGAGTACGGGGTGCCCGTCGTCCTCGTCACCGGAGACGATCTGACCTGCGTCGACGCCGACGGCTACGCGCCGGACGCCCGCAAGGTCGCCGTCAAGGACTATGTCTCGCGGTACGCGGCGGTCTGCCGCACCCCCGCCCGTACCGCCGCCGACATCCGCGCCGCCGCCGAGGAGGCCGTCCAGGTGGCCGGGCGCCGGGACCCGGCGGGTCCCGGGCCGGTCGGCGCCGGACCGTATGTCATGGAGCTGGAGTTCGACGCCGAGCACCTGGCCGCCGCGTCCACGGTCGTCCCCGGTGTGGCCATCAGCGGCGAGCGCCGGGTGCGCTACACCCATACGACGATGTACGAGGCGATCAGGACCTTCAAGGCGGTCACCACGATCGTCTCGGCAGCGGTGGAGGAGCAGTATGGCTGACAGGGAAGGCGCCACCCCGGTGGACCGGACCGCGCTCGACGAGGTCGTCACCTTCACCTCCGAGCTGATCCGTATCGACACCACCAACCGGGGCGGCGGGGACTGCCAGGAGCGCCCCGCCGCCGAGTACTGCGCCGAGCGGCTGGCGGCCGCCGGACTGGAGCCGCTGCTGCTGGAGCGCACCCGGGGGCGCACCAACGTGGTCGCCCGGATCGAGGGCACCGACCCGTCCGCCGACGCCCTGCTGGTCCACGGCCATCTCGACGTGGTGCCCGCCGAGCCCGCCGACTGGTCGGTCCACCCGTTCTCCGGGGAGGTCCGCGACGGGGTGGTCTGGGGCCGGGGCGCCGTCGACATGAAGAACATGGACGCGATGGTGCTGGCGGTCGTCCGGGCCTGGGCCCGCGCCGGGATCCGGCCCCGCCGTGACATCGTCCTCGCCTTCACCGCCGACGAGGAGGACAGCGCCGCCGACGGCTCCGGCTTCCTCGCCGCCGAGCACCCCGACCTCTTCGCGGGCTGTACGGAGGGGATCAGCGAGTCCGGCGCGTACAGCTTCCACGCCGGTCAGGGGCTGACCCTCTATCCGATCGCGGCGGGCGAGCGCGGTACCGCCTGGCTCAAGCTGACCGCCCGGGGCCGCGCGGGCCACGGCTCCAAGGTCAACCGGGAGAACGCGGTGAGCCGGCTGGCCGCCGCCGTCACCCGGATCGGCGAGCACGCGTGGCCGGTGCGGCTCACCCCGACCGTCCGCGCGGCCCTCGCCGAACTCGCCGTACTCCATGACATCGACGTGGACGTGCACGGCCCCGACTTCGACGCCGACGCGCTGATCGCCAAGCTCGGCCCGGCCGCCGCCCTGGTCGAGCCGACCATCCGCAACAGCGCCAACCCGACCATGCTGGACGCCGGGTACAAGGTGAACGTGATCCCCGGCCAGGCCACCGCCTTCATCGACGGCCGGATGCTGCCCGGCGCCGAGGACGAGTTCCACCGCACGATGGACGAGCTGACCGGCCCCGATGTGGAGTGGGAGTTCCACCACCGGGAGGTGCCGCTCCAGGCGCCCGTCGACTCGCCGACGTTCGCCAAGCTCCGCGCCGCCGTCGAACGGTTCGACCCGGCCGGCCGGGTCATCCCGTTCTGTATGGCGGGCGGTACCGACGCCAAGCAGTTCTCCCGGCTCGGCATCACCGGCTACGGCTTCTCGCCGCTGAAGCTGCCCGTCGGCTACGACTACGCGGCGATGTTCCACGGCGTCGACGAACGCGTCCCCGTGGACGCGCTCCACTTCGGCGTCCGGGTGCTCGACCACTATCTGCGGTCCGCGTGAGAGAGGTGACCATGACCGTTCCGGCCCCCTGTGGCTCCTGGCCCTCCCCGGTCGACGCCGCCCTCGCCGCCTCCCACGACGGACGGCCCGAGTTCCTCGGCGCCGTCGGCGACGAGGTCTGGTGGACCGCGCCCCGCCCCGCCGAGGACGGACGGCGGGCCCTGATCCGCCGCCGCGCCGACGGCCGGGAGGAGTCCCTCCTGCCGCCGCCGTGGAACGTCCGCAGCCGGGTCATCGAGTACGGCGGCCACCCCTGGGCCGCCGTCCCGTCCGCCGACGGCCCGCTGGTCGTCTTCGTCCACTTCCCCGACCAGCGGCTGTACGCGTACGAACCGGACCGCCCCGGCGCCCGGCCGCGCCCGCTGACCCCGCTCTGCGCCACCGGCGGCGGACTGCGCTGGGCCGACCCCCTGATCCGGCCGGGGACCGGCGAGGTCTGGTGCGTGCTGGAGGAGTCCACCGGACCGGCCCCCACCGACGTACGACGGGTCATTGCCGCCGTACCGCTGGACGGGTCAGCGGCACAGGACCGCGCGGCGGTACGGGAACTCAGCGACGGGCGGCACCGCTTCGTCACCGGCCCCCGGCTCTCGCCGGACGGGACCCGGGCCGCCTGGATCGCCTGGGACCACCCCCGGATGCCGTGGGACGGCACCGAGGTCCTGGTCGGTGAGATCGCCGACGGCGGGCCCTTCACCGGGGTACGGACCGTCGCCGGAGGGGAGCGGGAGTCCTGCCCCCAGGTGGAGTGGGCGCCCGACGGCTCCCTCCTCTACCTCTCCGACGCGGCGGGCTGGTGGGAGCCGTACCGCATCGCGCCCGGCGCCGGGCGGGGCGTCCCGCTGAGCACCGGCCGTGACGAGGAGTTCGGCGGACCGCTGTGGAAGATCGGACAGCGCTGGCTGGCCCCGCTGGAGTGCGGGCTGATCGCCGTCGTGCACGGCGCGGGCACCACCGCCCTCGGCGTCCTCGACCCCACCACCGGCGAGATCGCCGACGCCGTGGGGGAGTGGACCGAGTGGGCGCCCACCCTCGCCGTCCTCGGCGACCGGATCGTCGGCGTCGCCGCCAGCCCCCGCACCGGGTACGAGATCGTGGAGCTGGACACCAGCAGCGGGCACGCCCGGGTCATCGGCGCCGCCCACCACGACCCGGTCGACCCCGCCCATCTGCCCGAACCCGTCTCCCGTACCTTCACCGGGCCCGGCGGGCGCGAGATCCACGCGCACATCCACCCACCGCGCCACCCCGAGCGGACCGTGCCCGACGGCGAACTGCCCCCGTATGTGATCTGGGCGCACGGCGGTCCGACCGGACACGCGCCCCTCGTGCTCGACCTGGAGATCGCCTACTTCACCTCGCGTGGCATCGGCGTCGCCGAGGTCAACTACGGCGGCTCCACCGGATACGGACGCGCCTACCGGGAACGGCTGCGCGGCCAGTGGGGCGTGGTGGACGTCGAGGACTGCGCCGCCGTCGCCCGCGCGCTCGCCGACGAGGGCAGCGCCGACCCGGCGCGGCTCGCGGTGCGCGGCGGCAGCGCCGGGGGCTGGACCAGCGCGGTCTCCCTCACCCGTACCGATGTCTACGCCTGCGCGACCATCCTCTACCCGGTACTCGACCTGCTCTCCTGGGCCAGCGACGAGACCCACGACTTCGAGTCCCAGTACCTGGAGTCCCTGATCGGGCCGCTCGCCGAGGTGCCCGAGCGCTACCGGGAGCGGTCCCCGCTGGAGCACACCGACCGGATCAGCGCGCCCTTCCTGCTGCTCCAGGGGCTGGACGACCTGATCTGCCCGCCCGCGCAGAGCAGGCGCTTCCTGGACCGGGTGGGGGACACCGTGCCCCACGCCTATCTCGCCTTCGAGGGCGAGGAGCACGGCTTCCGCCGCGCCGAGACCATGATCCGCGCCCTGGAGGCCGAGCTGGGCCTGTACGCCCGGGTCTTCGGCTTCACCCGCGATGACATCCCCCCGCTGGAGCTGACCCCTGATGTCTGACGTGACGCACGAGTCCACGCCGGTGGCCCCGCTGATCCGCCCCCGGCGGCTGCGCACGGGCGACCGGGTCGCCGTGGTCGCCCCCAGCGGGCCCGTCCCCGCCGACCGGCTCGACGACGGGCTGGCGATCCTGCGGGACTGGGGCCTGGACCCGGTGGTCATGGGCCATGTGCGCGACGAACGCCCCCCGTTCGGCTATCTCGCCTCCGACGACGCCCGCCGCGCCCGGGAGCTGACCGAGGCATGGTGCGACCCCGAGGTCTCCGCCGTGCTCTGCGCCCGGGGCGGCTACGGCGCCCAGCGCATGGCCGACCTGGTCGACTGGGCCGCCGTCCGGGCCGCCGGGCCCAAGGTCCTCGTCGGCTACAGCGACATCACCGCGCTGCACGAGGCGTTCGCGACCCGGGTGGGGGTGAGCACCCTGCACGGCCCGATGGTCGGCGCGCTCACCTTCCTCAAGGACGAGCGCACCCGCGACCATCTGCGCACCACCCTCTTCCAGCCCGAGGCGGCCCGGGTGATCGGCCTGGAGCCCGCCGGAGCGCTCGTGCCCGGCCGGGCCCGGGGCGTCACCCTCGGCGGCTGCGCCAGCCTGCTCGCCGCCGACCTCGGCACCCCGGCCGCCCGCCCCGGCGCCCGGGGCGGACTGCTGCTCCTGGAGGACGTCGGCGAGGAGGACTACCGGCTCGACCGGATCCTCACCCAGCTGGTGCGCTCCGGATGGCTGGACGGGGTCGCCGGGGTGGCGCTCGGCTCCTGGGCGGAGTGCGGCCCGTACGAGAGGGTCCGCGAGATCCTGCTGGACCGGCTCGGGCCGCTGGGCGTCCCGGTCGTGGAGGAGCTGGGCTTCGGCCACGGCGACACCAATCTGACGGTGCCGCTGGGGGTGCCCGCGGTGCTGGACGCGGACGCGGGCACGCTCACCCTGGATGAGCCCGCGCTGCGCTGAGCCGTGCTACGGCGGAGGCGGCGCACGCCCTCTGTTCACGAGGG
>NZ_JBHVHF010000214.1:0-14335 GCF_042800315.1 Streptomyces sp. NPDC057638 | reverse complement strand
CGTCTGTGCGCCGCCAGGGACTCGAACCCCGGACCCGCTGATTAAGAGTCAGCTGCTCTAACCAACTGAGCTAGCGGCGCTTGACGGGATAAATAGTACCCGCTGCCGGGGCGTGCTCCCGACCATGCGCGCCCGCCCCGGTGATCATGCGCCCCGGGGTCGTCGGCGCGGGGGCCCGTTCAGAGCACCAGCGACAGCACTACCGGTGCCGCCTTCCGGTTCAGGGTGTCGGCCGCCGCGCGCAGCCGGTGCGCGTGCTCGATCGGCAGGGAGAGCGCCAGCGAGCCGACCGCCGCACCCGCCGTCAGCGGGACGGCGGCGCAGACCGTGCCCACCGCGTACTCCTGGAGATCCAGGACCGGTACGGTCGGCGGCTGGCTGTCCAGCTTGGAGAAGAGCAGCCGCTCGCTGGTGATCGTCCGGGAGGTGAAGCGGGTGATCTTGTGCCGGGAGAGATGGTCCCGGCGGGCGTTGCGGTCGAGCTGGGTCAGCAGGCACTTGCCGACCGCCGCGGCGTGGGCGGCGTAACGGAAGTCGACGTACTCATGGACCCTCGGGGCGCGCGGACCGTCCGCGAACTGGGTGATCCGCACCTCGCCGTCGATATACCGGCTGATGTAGACGGCGGCGCCGAGCGAGTCCCGCAGCTGGGTCAGGGTGTCCTGGAGTTTGGCCTCCAGGGCCTGCTGGCGGGTGGCCCCCGAACCGATGAGGACCAGGGAGTCACCGATCGTGTACGCGCCGTCCGCGACCCGCTCCACATAGCCCTCGCGTACGAGCATGGCCAGCATGGGGGCGAGATGGCCGGTCGGCAGGCCCGTCTCCCGCGCGATCTGGACATCGGTGACGCCACCGCCGTACCGCGAGACCGTCTCCAGAACGCGCAGGACGTACTGCACCGAATGGAACGGTGCGGTCGGCTCCGGCTTGAGCGCCACGGTCTCCCCCTCGCAGGTCGTCACCGCAAGCTTCCGTACCACACGATAGCGTTCAAGGTCCGGCGAAGGGGCAGGGGTTGGCGAGAACGCGGGTCCCTCGAACCCGCGCACGCTGCGGCGCTGGTCTCTGGCATATGCCAAGGTCATGAAACCAGGTAAGGGTGCGGAAACGCTTCCGCACGTCAGAGCACCGCACTCAGGAACGCACGGGTCCGCTCCTGCTCGGGATCGCCGAAGATCTGGTCCGGGTGGCCGGTTTCGATCACCCGTCCCTCATCGAACATCAGTACGCAGTCCGAGATGTCCCGGGCGAAGCCCATCTCGTGCGTCACACAGACCATCGTGACATCGGTGGTCTTCGCGATGTCCCGCAGCAGATCCAGCACGCCCGCCACCAGCTCCGGGTCGAGCGCGGAGGTCACCTCGTCCAGCAGCAGCACCTTCGGCCGCATCGCGAGCGCCCGCGCGATGGCCACCCGCTGCTGCTGGCCGCCGGAGAGCTGGCCCGGATAGGCATCGGCGCGGTCCCCGAGCCCCACCATCTCCAGCAGCTCCCGGCCCCGCTCCTCGGCCTCGTCCCGGGAGAGCCCGAGGACGTGCACGGGGGCCTCGGTGAGATTGCGCAGGACCTTCATATGGGGAAAGAGGTTGAACTGCTGGAAGACCATCCCGATGTCCTTGCGCACCTCCCGTACGTACTTCTCCCCGGCCGGTACGAGACGGCCGCCGCGCTCCTCGTGGAAGAGGTCCCGGCCGCCGACGGTGATCCGGCCCTCGTCCGGCCGCAGCAGGGTCATCAGCAGCCGCAGGATCGTGGTCTTGCCCGACCCGGAGGGCCCGATCAGCGTGACGTGCTTGCGCGGGAAGACCCGGAAGTCCAGATCGTCGAGGACGGTCTGATCGCCGAACCTCTTGGTGACGCGGTCGAAGCGGATCAGATGCTTCTCGGTGCTCTCAGTGGCTGTGGTGCTCATGGTGCTCTCAGGACCTTCGGTGCTCTCGGTGCTCTCGGGGCGTTCTGGGCCCCCCGTACCCGTCACGGGCAGGGTGTTCTCAGCGGACAAGTCGGCGCTCCAGTGCTCGCATCAGAAGGGAGGCGGGATACGAGAGGGCGATGAAGGCGACGCCCACCACCGTGAACGCCTCCACCGTCAGGAAGGTCTCGGAGGAGAACTGGCGTGCCTCGCCGAGCATGTCCATCACGCCGATCACAAAGACCATCGGGGTGTCCTTGAGCATCGCGATCACGTAGTTCCCCAGCGCCGGGGCGACCCGGCGCACCGCCTGCGGCAGGATCACCGCGCCCCAGACCCGCCGCCGGGGCAGGCTCAGCGCGGTCGCCGCCTCCCACTGGCCCCGCGGGACGCCGTCGATCCCGGCGCGGTAGACCTCGGCGGTGTACGTGGAGTAGTGCAGCCCCAGACCGATGATCCCGGTCGTCATCGCCGACAGGGTCAGCCCCCACTCGGGCAGGACGTAGAACAGGAAGAAGAGCTGCACCAGCAGCGGGGTGTTGCGGATGAACTCGGTGACCGCCGCCACCGGCCAGCGCACCACCGCCGGGCCGGAACGGATCGCCACCGCCCACACCAGCCCCAGCGCGAAGGCGAGCAGCGCGCCCAGCGCCAGCGCCTGGAGGGTCACCAGCAGTCCGTCGAGGAAGCGCGGCAGGAAGTCACCGACCGCCGACCAGTCCCACACCATCAGCGCCCACCCCCCGCGGACCCCGCGGATGTCGCGGACCCCGCCGACCGCACGGCCCCCACAGCGCTGCGGACCCGGGCCCGCAGCGGTGTCCGCTCGGGCACCGGCTGCCCGGCCCCGGCCTTGGCCCGGCGCTCCAGCGCCCGCATGCCCCGGGTCAGGGTGAAGGCGAGGACGAAGTACATCAGCAGCACCACCGTGTAGACGGGGGCGCTCTCCCCGGTCGCGTTGCGGACCAGCGAGGCCCCGAACGCGATGTCGGCCACGCCCATCACGGAGACCAGCGCGGTCCCCTTGAGCAGTTCGATCAGCAGATTGGCGAACGGCGGCACCATCCCGGGCCACGCCTGCGGCAGCAGCACCCGGCGGAGCCGCTGGGCCGGGGTGAAGCTGAGGGCCACCGCCGCCTCCCGCTGTCCCGCCGGTACCGCGTCGAGCGCCCCGCGCACCACTTCGGACCCGTACGCCCCGTACGTCAGTCCAAGTGTCAGCACGGCCGCCCACAGCGGTACCAGCTGCCAGCCGAAGGCGAGTGGGAGCACGAAGAAGATCCAGAACATCAGGATCAGCGCCGACGTCCCCCGGAAGACCTCGAAGTAGACGCCCGCGACGAACCGGACGATCCACAGCCGGTGGCTGCGGGCCAGCCCGGTGACGAAGGAGACGACCACCGCGAGCGCCGCGCTGAGCACGGTCAGCTGGACGGTGATCCACACCCCCCGGAACAGCAGCTCCCAGAGCCCGGGAGTGATCTCGCTCATGCCGCGCACCTCTCCCGCGCGGTGACCGTCGTCATCTGGTCCTCGGTGAAGCCGAAGGGCCGCATGATCTCCAGCAGCTCCCCGCTCCTCTTGAGCGTGCGCAGCTCACGGTTGAAGGCGTCCCGCAGCGCCGTCTCGGGCTTGCGGAACGCGAACCCGCCGACATCGACCACCGGCTCGCCGTCCACGTACGGAGTGACCTCGCCGGTCGCCTCCGCGCGGGTCGTCCGGGTCTCGCGGATCACGTTGCGTACGGTCACGGCCGTGCCGACGAAGACATCGACCCGGCCCTGTTCGACGGCGAGCAGCCCGGCGAGCTGGTCGGGCAGCGTGGTGATCCGGCTGACCCCCGCCTCCTTGGCGTAACCGATCTCCGCGTACCCGACACCGGTCGCCATCCGGGCGCCGGACTCGGCGATGTCCCGGTAGCTCCGCAGCTTCTTGGGGTTGCCCTTCGGGACGATGAACGCGTCGCGCATCTGGTACTCGGGATCGGCGAAGACGACCTGGTCACAGCGGGCGGGGGTGAGATACATCCCGGCCGCGACCACATCGAACTGGAGCGAGTTCAACCCGGCGATCAGCGAACCGAACTCGGTGGGGAAGGGGTGGACCTCGGCCACGCCCAGCTCCGTGAAGATCCGCCGCGCGATGGCCGGGGCCGAGCCGGTCATCTCGCCGTCCTTGCCGATGTAGCCGTACGGCTGCTCACCGGCCAGACCCAGCCGGACCGAGCCCTTCGCGCGCAGCCGTTCCAGCAGTGTGCCGCCGTCGCCGGAGTCACCCGTGTCCACCCGGGCGCACCCGCCGACGGCGCCGAGCGCCCCGAGCGACGCGGCCCCGGCGAGCAGGGTCCGCCGCGCCAGCCGCCGCCCGGAGATCTGTCTTCTTCTGTCCGCTGGTCGAGCCATGCAGACGCGGCTACCCCGGCTGTCGCGCCGTATGTCTGTCGTACGACCGGACTTTGCGTCCCACGAGGCGGGTGTGGCTTCCCTGGCGGGTGATCCCGGAGAGCCGGTAGCCGTCGGGGAGCGCGGCGGACGCCCCTCCGGGGGACCAGGCGTGCCGCATGGCTTCGCTCTGGAGAAGGCTCTCGGGGATCGTCAGCGGATAGCCGCTCCGCTGGACTTCGCGCGGTTCCATGGCCCACCTACGGGGAGACGGGAAGTGATCTCGGCTCAGCGTAGACGCGCGGCCGAACGGGGCTCCCCCGATCGGCCTACGGGGTTCCCCGTTTCCGGTTGGCTGCCCGTTGCGGCCCGGCTCCTGGGACCCTTGCGGGCCGTACTGGTACGCGCCGTACCGGTACGCGCCCCGGCCCGGAGGGCAGAGGCCCCCCCGGCCCGGTCGGGGTCAGAGGCCGGACAGAAGGGCGTCGAGCGGCGGTGGGACGCGGTCGGGCGGGAGCGCCTCGACCAGGGCGCGCCCGTAGTGGATCTTGCGGCCCTTCTTCGTTCCCAGGAAGCGCCGCAGCTGCCGTTCCCTGGGGCGGCCCCGCTGCGCGGGCTGGCTCAGGAAGGTGGCCAGGGCGCGTCCGTCGCCCTCGTCCCGGATGAGTTCTTCGACCCGTGTCACCCCCAGCGCGCGGATCAGCTCGTCCTCCAGGTCCGCCGCGCACACGAAGTAGCCGTGGTCCGGCGCGCCCGCCCGTTGCCAGCCACGGGTGTAGTGGCCGCGTTCCGCCTCGTCGCAGAGTCCGGTCAGGCGCAGTCCGAGTCCGCGCGGTCCGAGGAGCCCGGCGAAGCGCCCGACGCTCATCGCGCCGCCCATGGGCAGGACGCAGATGCCCTCGGCGGCCAGCTCCCGGCCTTGGCGCGCGGCGAGCGCGTCGACGGCCGCCGCGTCGCTGCGGCCTTCGAGCAGGATCGCGGTGTGGACAGGGGTGTGGACGGCGAGTGAGCCGGCCAGCTCGCGCGTGGCTCCGCCGCCCGCCGCCGTGGTGACCGCTGCCCGGAACGCGTCCATGTCTGTCATGTCGGGGAGTCTGTGCCGTGCTCCGGCCCGCGCGCCAGGGAGTTTCCTCCCGGGGCGCCCCCCACGGGCCGGGGGCTCCGCCGGGCCGGACGCCAGGGCGCGCGAGCCGGTCGGGATCCCCACGGGAGCCGCCGCGTCCCCCGCTCCCGTCCGGCGGACCCCCGAGTGGGTGCCGTGCGGTGGGGCGGCGGCCCGGACGGGCCGAGGTGCGGGCGGGGAGGCGTGGGGCGGGGCCGCTGGTGGTACCTGAAGTGACCGGGGCGCCTACCGCACAGCAGTGCCCGGGGCGCCCACCGCACAGGAAGGCAGGACATGACCACGGTCGGACTTCTCTCCCCAGGACACACCGCCGAGGACGAGTTCCCCCGGCTTGAGGTGCTGCTCGACAGCGATATCCGGTTGCCCGCCGTGACCCTGGACGCTCCGGTCGGGTTCACCGCGGACGTCGACGGCGGTGAGCCGCTGCTCGGCCCGCCCGGCCGGCTCGCCCCGGCGCTGGAGGAGCTGCGGCTCGCGGGCGCGGACTCCGTGGTGTGGACCTGTGACGGGGACGGTTTCGGAGCGGGCTGGGCGCGTACGCACGAGGCGCTGCGGGCGCTCGCGCGCACCGCCGGGGTGCCCGCCTCGAACACCGCCGTCGGCTTCGTCAACGCGGCCCGCAAGCTCGGCGCCGAGCGGGTCGCCGTGGCCGCGACCTATCCGGCGGAGGTGACGGAGGGCTTCACGGAGTTTCTGCGGGCCGGGGGAGTGGAGGTGGTCGGGACCGCCTCGGCCGGGGTGCGCTCGGCCGCCGACACCGCGCGCTGGGGCGGTACGGAGGTGCTGGACCTGGCCCGTTCGGCGGACCGTCCGGAGGCGGGCGCCGTGCTGCTGCCGGACAGCGCGCTGCACACCGTGGCCCATCTCCCGGAGCTGGAGGAGGCCCTGGGCAAACCCGTGCTGACCGCCAGTCAGGTCAGTGTCTGGGAGGGGCTGCGCCTGACGGACCGCCGGGCCTGGGCCCCCAAGCTGGGCACGCTCTTCGCCCGCCCGCCGTACGCCTCCTGAGGCAGCCGGCCCGCCGGGCCGCCGGTCCACCACGGGGGCGACGGGAATAAAGGGAGGCTGCCTCCTGTTCCATCCCGCCGTGGACCAGAACGCATCGGCCGACCTCAGGAGGAGCGAGTCCGTGGGAGCAGAGACAGGCGGCGGCGCGCCGGAGAGCGGCACCAGGGAGGCGGCCGGACCGGTGCGGGGGCGGGCGCGCGGCAGCGCCCACGTACCGCTGTCGGTGCTCGATCTCGTCACCGTGGGCGCGGGGCAGAGCCCCGGCGAGGCGCTGCGCACCAGCGTCGCGCTGGCGCGGCTCGCCGACGCGCGGGGGTTCACCCGCCACTGGGTCGCCGAGCACCACGCGATGCCCGGGGTGGCGTCCTCCTCCCCGGCCGTGATCCTGGCCCATCTCGCCGCGCACACCCGGCGGGTCCGGCTCGGCTCCGGTGGGGTGATGCTGCCCAACCACGCGCCCCTGGTGATCGCCGAGCAGTTCGGCACCCTGGAGGCGCTCGCGCCCGGCCGGATCGACCTCGGTCTCGGCCGGGCGCCCGGTACCGACGGCGCCACCGCCGCCGCGCTGCGACGGACCGACCGGCTCCGGGAGGGCGCGGACGAGTTCCCCGAGCAGCTCGCGGAGTTGACCCGGTTCCTGGACGACAGCTTCCCCGACGGCCACCCCTACGCCCGGATCCACGCCGTCCCCGGGCCCGTGCAGGGCCATTCGACGGCCCGGCCGCCGATCTGGCTGCTGGGCTCGTCCGGGTTCAGCGCCCGGCTGGCGGGGACGCTGGGGCTGCCGTTCGCGTTCGCACACCACTTCTCGGCCCGCAACACCGTGCCCGCGCTCGATCTGTACCGCGAGACGTTCCGGCCCTCCGCCGTGCTCGACGCCCCCTACGCCCTGATCGGTGTCGCGGCCCTCGCCGCCGACGAGGAGCGCGAGGCCCGCCGCCAGGTCCTCACCGGCGCCCTGTCGATGCTGCGGCTGCGCACCGGCAGGCCGGGGCTGATCCCGACGCCGGAGGAGGCGGAGGCGTATCCCTTCAGCCCCGTGGAGCGGGAGTTCACCGATGACTGGCTCGCCAACGTCGTCCACGGCACTCCCGACGCCGTCCGCGACGGCCTGGACGCCCTCCAGAAGCGCACCGGCGCCGATGAGTTGATGATCACCGCCAATGTGCACGGGACCGCCGCCCGGCTGCGCTCCTTCGCACTGATCGCGGACGCGTACGACCTCCCGCACACGTCACCCGAGGGCGCGGAGCACGCGTCACCTGGCGACGCGTAACTCCCGCCCGGTTACCGGGTGGCTCCGGCCGCCCGGTGCCGCCGCGCTGAACCCGCCTCCCCAGGAGACGCGTTCACCGCCCCCGCGCACCACGTTCCCAGCGGTACGGAGGGGCCGCGGCCCACCTGTCGCGACGGCCGCCTCCGTACCCCCGGGACGGTGGCGCGCCGTCGCCGTGCCGCGATCTCCCGCACCGCATGGCGCATACCGCGCCGACGAGAGGGAAGACGATCACCGGCCCCGCGCACTCGGCGCACACCACGAGTCACACAGACCCCTTTGATGCCACTCGGCATCACGCGACATCATTCGATATCACTCGTCATCACGGGTATCACCGGTATCACGGGAAGAGAAACGGCCGACTGTTCGGTCGGTGGTTCAGCACCGGACCTTCCCTATGAGTCGGTCAACTCACCCTTAACCGCTCCTTAAGCCGCTCGTCATCGCCGTGGACGGGCGGTTATCTATGTCCCGACGCCGCTCTGACGAGCGGTTTCTCTCGCCGAATGGTCTAGTCCAACTTTGGTCAAGACCATTGACGTGAGCCTGACGGGCACCGCACTCTCTTCACCAACCGCGGTTCCCCTGCCCCAACCCCCCCACTCCCGGAGGCTGTTCGTGAGCTCCCGCAGACCCCTGATCGCGGCCTTGACGTCAGCGGCGCTCGCCGCTGGTGCCCTGGCCGGAGTCGCCGCCACCACCTCGGGGAGCGTGGCTGCCGAACCGGCGGCCACGTCCGCCGCCGCGCCGGTCAAGGGCGGGGTGAAGATCGCCTACTACGACCAGTGGAGCATCTACGGCAACGCCTTCTACCCCAAGCACCTGGACACCCGGGGGATCGCGGGCAAGCTGGACATCCTGAACTACTCGTTCGGCAACATCCACCCCACCGACCTGACCTGTTTCCAGGCCAACAAGGCGGCGGGCGATGACAACAACCCGAACGCCGGTGACGGCGCGGGCGACTCGTACGCCGACTACCAGCGCACCTTCTCCGCGGCCGACAGTGTCGACGGGGTCGGCGACCGCTGGGACCAGCCGATCGCCGGTGTCTTCAACCAGTTCAAGAAGCTCAAGGTCAAGTACCCCAAGCTGAAGATCAACATCTCGCTGGGCGGCTGGACCTTCTCCAAGTACTTCCACGACGCGGCCAAGACCGACGCCGCCCGCAAGAAGTTCGTCTCTTCCTGTATCAAGCAGTACCTCACCGGTGACCTGCCCGTCGCCGACGGCTTCGGCGGCGCGGGCACGGCGGCCGGGGTCTTCGACGGCATCGACATCGACTGGGAGTACCCCGGCTCGAACGGCGGCCACCTCGGCAACCACTACGGGCCCGAGGACAAGGCCAACTTCACCCTGCTCCTGGCCGAGTTCCGCCGTCAGCTCGACGCCTACGGCGCCGCGAACGGCGGGAAGAAGTACCTGCTCACCGCCGCCATGCCGGCCGGGCAGGACAAGATCAAGCACATCGAGACGGACAAGATCGGTCCGTACCTCGACTACGCGAACATCATGACGTACGACATGCACGGCGCCTGGAACTCCACCGGCCCGACGTACCACCAGTCGCCCCTGTACTCGCCGCCGTCGGACCCGACCAACCCGATCGCGCCCGGCACCCAGAAGTACTCGATCGACAACGCCGTGGACTCCTGGATCGACGGCAACCCGGCCTATGGCATCGCGGGCGGCTTCCCGGCCAACAAGATCACCCTCGGGTACGAGCTGTACTACCGCGGCTGGAAGAACGTCCCGGCCGGCGCCAAGAACGGTCTCGGCCAGTCCGCCAACGGCGGCAGCGCCCCGCGTCCGCTGAGCCAGGCGGCGGGCATCGCCAACTACAAGGAGCTCGGCGGGATCGTCGACAACCCGGCGACGACCTTCTGGGACGACGAGGCCAAGGCCGCGTACTTCTACAAGAACGGTGAGTTCTTCACCGGTCTCGACGAGCGGGCCGTCAAGGCGCGGGCCGACTACGCCCACAGCCGTGGGCTGGGCGGCGCGATGCTGTACTCGCTGATCGGCCTGGACAACAACACCACGCTGCTGAACCAGATCGTCGCCGCCGTCGGCCCGTCCCCCACCGGCCCGGAGCCGACGCCGACCCCGACCCCCACGCCGACCCCCACCCCCACCCCGACCCCCACTCCGTCTCCGGGCTGCTCCACGGCGGCCTGGGCGGCCAGCGGGGCCTACAACGCCAACGCGACGGTCTCGCACAACGGCCGGCTGTGGAAGGCGCAGTGGTGGACGCAGGGCGAGGAGCCCGGCACCACCGGCCAGTGGGGCGCCTGGCGCGACCAGGGCCCCTGCTGATCCCCTGATCCACCGCGTTCGCTGACGCTCCACTGAACGGCCGGGAAACCGGCCCCCAGTGACCCCCCGCGTCCCTCCCCCCACGCCAGGGACGCGGGACCATCCCCCCACACCACAACTGAAGACCGACTCCACCCGGGCTCGACCCCCACCGAGTCCCCCCACAAGAAGACCGCCCCCGGCCGGATGCCTCTCCTGGCCGGGGGCGGTTTCCATGCGCCGCGCCCACCCGTGCGCGCGGGGGCCGAGGGCGCCCGCGCCGCCTCACGCCGAGAGCGGGAACGGCACCCCGATCATCTCCGCGATCCGCTCCGGCGCGACCGCCCGGGAGTACAGCCACCCCTGCCCGGTGTCACACCCGATCCGCCGCAGCCGCAGCGCCTGCCCCGCCGTCTCCACACACTCGGCGGTCACCGTCAGGCCCAGCCGGTGCGCGAGCTGCACCAGTGCCTCGACGATCGTCTCGTCCGCCGGATTGGGATGGGCCGGGTCCTGGAACCCCCGGACGAACGTGCCGTCCAGCTTGAGCGCGGAGACCGGCAGCCGGCTGAGGTAGGCGAGGTTGGAGTACCCCGTCCCGAAGTCGTCGATGGCGATGCGCACGCCCATGTCGCTCAGCGCCTGGAGGGCCTGGAGCGGCCGTCCCGCCGACCCCATGACGGCGGACTCGGTCAGCTCCAGCTGGAGCAGTTCGGGCGCGAGCCGCGTCTCGGCGAGGATCTCGGCGACATCGGCCACCAGATCGGAGTCCCACACCTGTCGTACGGCGACATTGACGCTCATGAGCAGCGGGGGCGCGTCGGGGTGTTCGCACTGCCAGGCCCGTGCCTGACGGCAGGCCGTGCGCAGCACCCAGCGCCCGAGCTGGACGATCGAACCGTCCTCCTCCGCGATTCCGATGAACCGATTCGGCGCCAGTGTCCCGAACTGCGGATGGTGCCATCGGACCAGCGCCTCCACCCCCCGGGTGACCCCGTCCTCGAATCCCACGAGCGGCTGGTACTCCAGCGCGAACTCCCCGTGCTCCACGGCGCGCCGCAGGGTCGAGGAGAGGGCCTGGCGGGTGACCTGGTGGGCGTTGCGCTCGGGGTCGAAGAGGGTCCAGCGGGCCTTGCCGTCGGCCTTGGCCCAGTACAGCGTGGTGTCGGCGGCCTGCATCAGACCGGTCGCGCTGGTGCCGGTGACCGAACGCTCCACGACCCCGATCGAGGCGGAGACCGACAGCCGCTGCCCGTCCAGGTCGAAGGGGCGCTGGAGCGCGTCGAGTACGGCGCGCGCGAGTCCGGCGAGCTGCTCGGTGCCGAGGGAGTCCTCCACCAGGATGGCGAACTCGTCCCCGCCGAGCCGGGCCACCAGATGGCCGCCGCCCCGGCTGGCTCCCTCGTGGTCGGCGCACGCCGCGAGCCGTCCGGCGACGGCGGCCAGCAATCGGTCGCCGACCCGGTGCCCGAGCGTGTCGTTGATGGCCTTGAAGCCGTCCAGATCCAGGTAGCACAGCCCGATCCGCCCGGTGGAGCCATCGTCGTAGGCGGAGGACTCCAGCGCGGCCGTGAGCCGTTCGAAGAAGAGCGTACGGTTGGGCAGCCGCGTCACGGTGTCATGCATCTGCAAGTGGCGCAGCCGGGCCCGTAGCTCCCGCCGGTCGCTGACGTCGGCGACCGACAGCAGGAGTCTTCGGCTCTCGGCCAGGGGCGCCACCGTGATCTCCGCCCACAGGGTCCGCCCGTCGGGGTGCTTGAGCCGCCGGGTGCACCGGAAGCGGGAGCGCTGTCCGCGCAGCACCTCCCGGTAGGCGTGCCAGACGCGGCTGTCGGAGGCGAGGTCGACGAGTTCGGCGGCGGCCCGCCGCCGCAGGTCGACGCCCGCCGCGCCCAGGAGCGCGGCGAGGGCCGCGTTGGCGGTGACGATGACGCCGTCGTGGTCGAGCAGGGCCATGGCGAGCCGTGAGGCGCTGAACGCGGCGCGGTAGTCGCGCGGTTCGGAGGGGGCGCAGCCATGGCGTTCGTGACGCTCTGTGATCCGCGGGCGGGTCCTGCTGGGGACTGCGACTCCCGCGGGCCCTGTTCCTTCGGAGGTTCCGCTCACCGCTCACTCCCACAGTGCAGTTGTGTCGTACAGGGGGCGTACAGATGTGGTCGGGAAGGGTCGTGGGCTTGGGAAAACAGTTCGGGAAAGTGTGCCGATCATAGGGGCTGCTCCAGAGGCGTTCCACCTCCTCCACTTGGGTGGCGCCAGTCGGCGTGCCGGGCCCCCATCCGACCGATCGTTTCTGCGCGGGTCTGCGCGGGGCTGTTTCCGGACTGACCGATTGTGACTTTCCGTGACCCATCGGAGTGTCGGTGGTACGGGGTGGAGGGCCGCTCCCGGTCGGCACGTGTCACCCGGGTGGGGCAATGGAACAGGGCGAAGGATGCCAAAACGACACAAGGTGATGGAGGTGTCTCCCAATCCGAGCCGGAGGTCTACGTGGAGGGTCAGCACTCGCCCCCGGGAACACCCGGGGGAGTGGCGGGCGGGGACCCTCCCGGCGGCACCGAGCCCCCACGCGAGCGCGAGCCCCGGGATCCGGGGCGGTCGAGAGGTTCCGGGTCCGGCGCTCCGGAACCCCCGCAGCGGCCCGGGCCCGGGGCGCCGGACCGGTCGCGGGGATCCGCCTCCTGGAAGCCGTGGCCGTCGCGTGAGCCCGCGCCCCGGCATCCGGGACAGGCGCGTGAGCCCGCGCCCCGGGGCCGGGGGCCTGCGCAGGAGCCGCCGTCCCGCGACCCTGAGCCGCCCTGGGGATCCCGGCCCCGTGGTCCCGCGCGGCAGGACCCGCACGCCCCGCAGGGCCGCGATCCGCAGGATCGGGAACCCGCGCAGGACCGCGATCCGCACGATCCGGAACCCCTGCTCGACCGGAGACCCCGGCCCGCTCCGGAACCTCTGCTCGACCGGAGGCCCCGGCCCGCTCCGGAACCCCCGCAGGGGCCTCCGCCGCATGATCCCGGGCCGCCGCGCACTGGCTGGCGGGACGCCCCCGAACCGCCGCGCGCGCCCCTCGCCCGCTCCCGGATCCAGAGCGCCGCCGCCGCGCTGACCTCGCTCATGGCGCTCGCCGCCACCTCCCTCGTCGCGGGCCCGGCCGTCGCCAGGGCCTCCGCCGCCCCCTGCGCGCTGCCGCGCACCGAGGCCCACCACTCGCTCGGTCTCGACAGCTGGAACGGCGCCTACCCTCGGCCCGCCCGGCGCCTCGACGCCGTCATGGTCTTCCTCTCCTTCCCCGATTCCGTACCGCGCCAGACCCCCGCCGTCCTCGCCGCCGACCACTTCCCCGCCACCAGTGGCTTCTTCGACCGCGCCTCGTACGGGAAGTTCTCCCTGCGCGCCCACCCGGGCCGCGTCTGGGTGCGGATGCCGCAGGAGTCCACCGCGTACGGGATAAGCCGCGACTGGGATCCGCGCCGGCGCTCGGCCTATCTGCGGGACGCGCTCACCGCCGCCGACGCGGGCGTGGACTTCTCCCGGTACGACATCGTCTACCTGGTCGCCGATCCGGAGGCCCCGGGGGTGGACTCGGACGCCACCAAGGTCGTCAACTTCGACCGGCCGATGCGCTTCGACGGCACCCGGATCCGGCGGGTCGTGACGGTCTTCGAGCGCCATCCGCCCGACCGCAACGTGCTGGCCCATGAGACCGGGCACGTCTTCGACCTCCCCGACCTCTACCACCGGCCCAGCGACGGCAAGGGCGACTGGGACACCCATGTCGGCGACTGGGACGTCATGGGCAGCCAGTTCGGGATGGCGCCCGATCTCTTCGGCTGGCACAAGTGGAAGCTCGGCTGGCTGCCCGGCAGCGCGGTGCGCTGTGTCGCCGGGCCGCAGCTGATCACCCTGGAGCCGATCTCCGCGCCCGCGCCGGGAGGCGGTCTCGGCACCCGTCTCGCGGTGGTGCGTACGGGGGTGGGTGACGCCCTCGCGATCGAGGCGCGCGGGGCGAGCGGCAATGACGAGTCGGTCTGCTCGGAGGGGGTGCTGCTCTACCGCGTACGCTCCGACATCGCCTCCGGCGCGGGTCCCATCGAGGTGGTCGACACCCATCCGGAGACCGAGGCGTGCTGGGACCAGTCGGTCTATCCGCCGCTCGCCGACGCGCCGCTCGCGACCGGGGAGACCTTCACCATGCCGGGCGCCGAGGGCTCCCGTACCCGGATCGAGGTCGGCGACCGTACGGCCTCGGGGGCCTGGACGGTGAAGATCACCACGGTGTGAGCGCCGCGCCGCGGTCCCCGCGGTCCGGGCCAGGAGGAAATGACGGAAGGCCCCTCGCTCTCGCG